>OMKD01000126.1 GCA_900299495.1 Sphingobacteriales bacterium | reverse complement strand
TTGTTCGTTAATCGCTGCTGGGATAAAGCACAATCTTTGTTTACCAAGCAATTCATCAAACGAACTGGATAGGTGATCCGTATTCCAGCTAAGTGGATCTATTTGTCTTTGTGTAGGGTCTGCTTCTGCACTCAGTATAGAAAGTTGACCTTCGTAATACATCTTTGCAGGGAATTGCATAATGGATTCATGCATTCTTCCCTGATAGGATAATTGTCCAATGACATGAGACCATTGCTCTTTGACAGCAAGCTTATACATACGCTCAAAATAGGAATTACGCATGTCATGCAATCCAATCTGATGCAGGTCATTATCGATTACTTTACTGTCTTTTTCTGATTGGACAACAACGGCAGGTAGCTGCTTATGATCTCCAATCAGAATTGGATGCTTTAACTTAGACAATAAGCCAATCAGCATAGGCTCAGGGATTTGAGATGCTTCGTCAATCAGTACTCTTTCAAAGTCAAGAATGTTGAAAATTTCCTGATTTCCGAGTATAGATGAAACGGTAGCAACTACAACTCTGTGTGCTCTTATCTTTTCTTTTACAGCTGCTCGGGTTCCAAGCCCTTTAACCTTCTCAGCTAAAAATATTTTTTCAAAACTCGACGATGCTGCTGTTTTTGAACCTATACGCATTAATAGTTCACTACAATGTTCCCCAATTTCCATTACAGCAGCACTAATTTCATCTACTGCTCGATTGGTGTAGGAGAGCAGTAGGATGTTTTCGTCCGTATGTTCCAGAATATATTGTACGAAGTATCTAAGCATTCTGGATGTCTTACCTGTTCCAGGAGGACCCCAAAGTAGAAAATACTCCTGTTTACTTAGCATTTGCCTAAGGATGATTTTCTGTTGCTGCGTTAAAGAGTAATTTATCTGTGTTTCCAATAAAGGCTGCTCTGAAGGGGCTCTGCTTCCAAGTAACAGTTGTTTCTTTGAAGGTTCAGCACCTAAAAGGGTTGATAAAGCTCCATACATTTGATTGAATCCAGAATCAATATGATCATGTTCTGCATTCCAAGCGCGGATCTCTTCGAATATCTGAATATTATGCTGCTTGTTTCTTAGCCCGACCTCAATTTGATCTGTATCTATTCTTAGCAGGCTTGCTTTGAATAATTGCTGTTTGGTTGGTGAAGAACCTGCCGGGTACAGGATGACAATATCTCCCTTTCTGAAATTAGCCAAAGGATTGGTATCCTTTGTTCTTTTGAAGGTCAGACTGGTGTTTTTACCCGAGTTATCGATATGCTGAACCTCAAGATGACTCAGCAACATAAAGTTTTGATGTTTTTCCTTACTATCTAAGGTCCATAATCTTGCCTGCCCTCTATTCTTTTCGCTCTCTGCGACACCCATTTTAGCGCGCATATTCTCTCTAGCGATAAAGCCACAAAAGGCAATAAAGTATTTTTGTTCTAAGGCCGTACTACGGGCAAATTTTTCTTCAAAGAATCGAATGTCGTCAGCAGTGAAACCTCTTCTTAATTCAGGGAAACTGCTAGGTCTGATCTTTCGAATCAATTTTGCAGCGGTAGAATTAAGAATGTTTTCTGCAGGGCTGTCTGCCATTAGTTTTTCAATACCATACAAGAGATTACGCATTTGCAATGCTTCAAATTGAATAGAAGGAAGCGCTGGTGCAAATCGTAAATTCTTATCAGCTTCTTTGGAATAGAGTACATAGTTCTTAGGATCTGTTTGCTCACCAAAAGTAGAACGAATCAATAGATCATAAAGCAGAGTCTGAGTATAATGATTTACACTGATCTGGTACTTGTTAGGTCTGTGTGGTTTGCCACTTTTAAGTTCTACAATAGATGCAGCTGATTCGTTTCGATGGAGGACATCAAGACGTCCCTGTAAACCATATTTCTCAGAGTAGAAAGTGGGTTCCAATTGTGCTTCAGAACGATCAATGCCGTTTTTTGGAAAACTTTCCGTAACGATATTTCTAAGTCGTACGAAGTGACTTTTGCTTTCTCTAAATAACTTCATACTATCCTCCTCCGATAAGTTGCAGAAGGGTAGCGGGTTTTGTTGAAAGAGTTGTTGCATAGCTAGTTTATAATCCAATTCTGGATTAGCCATGAGTTCATCTAATAAATAATTGGCCGTGTTTCCTAAGACCAAATGCACACTCGACTGGAATGGGGTTAGTTTTTTTAGTAAATGAAAATAATGTGTATTCTTTTCAGGTTTGAAGCACTCTGCAATGGCAGTTACATCAAATAGGTAATCGGGTTGAATGACATAAGCCTGCGGATGCAATATATCATCTCCTTCTAATCGGATATTGATCAATTGCAGGAAATAGGGTGCAGTAAGTTGGCTTAGAATGAATTTTGCCTGATCTGGATAGTAACCTTGAGTCTCGGAAGCAGTGCAATCTACTTTTACCATTTTCCCTTCTTCCACGGTCATCGCGTAGAATGCATTTTCATTAGGGTTGAAATGTTTGACAACTACTCGCTGAAAGTCGAGGTTTTCTAGTTCAGGTTCTTTTGACCATTCCTCTGCAAGTGTATTGATCTCCGGATAGGGAGTATTCAGAAAATCTGGGATCGGTGCTTCAAAGAATTCGGATACTGCAAGACTGAGTACCTGAATGAAGTTTAATATGTCAGCATCTGTTTTGGGAGACATTTTATTTTTGTCCTTCCAAAGTTGATGAATCTTTCTTCTTAAGGCAGTACCAGGCTGTTTTTCTTGAAATACATAGGCCATTTTACTGAACTGACTACTGAAATGGATATCTAGGTCAAAAGTCAGTGCATTAAGTATCTGTTCGAAGAGTCGATTATAGGTATTGAACTTCTCTTCGAGTGAGGTGTTAGATTCTGTAACAGTAAGAATCTTCTTGAAGTAGTATTCTGATAGTGCCTGGTTTTTATTCATTATTTTCATGGTTTCATCCCCAAAATAGTGAATTGCACTTCCAAATTCTTAGAAACTTTGTCTAAAAAAGTAGGTTTCTGTGAAAGACTGATTATTTTTGTTAGTAAATATTTTCAAACGCTTGACTTATGCAAAAAGACGAAAAAGCAAATCTGTTGATTTATAGGCTTGGAAATGAAGGTCTTGAAGTTTTTCTTGTAAATGACGAGGAAAACAAAGAGCATTGGCATATGCCTTCTGGTAATCCAGAACAGGCAAAAGCGGTAAGCGTTCAGGCAAAAGAAGCTATTGAGCTGGAGCCTGTTGAAGAAGTAGATGGAGTATTTGAGCAAGCCTACGCAGTTGAAGCTGATTGGCATGACATTCCGTCTATTAAATCTATTCTTAAGCATGATGCCTTATTCATGCGTAAGACCATCAAAAAGATGGTCCCTGATATGATGAGTAAAGGGGCTTTCGTAGCTGTAAAAGAGGCTTTCAAGAAAGTACTTCCGCATCAGTATGAGATGATCAAAGAATTGAAAGATATTCTTGTTGAAAAGAATAGTACGAAGTATATGTAATCTACCTGGATTGCATTCTGAACATCTTAGCATAATGTCCATCTAATTCCATTAGAGAATCATGTGTTCCCTGTTCCTTTATGTCACCATGTTGCAGCATGATTATCTGATCCGCGTTCTGTATTGTGGATAATCTGTGTGCAATAATGATGCTTGTTTTCCTTTTTGAAAGCTGTTGTATTTGCTCCTGAATGATTTGTTCTGTTCTGGAATCAACAGCGGAAGTAGCTTCATCAAGGATCAAGATTGGACTATCCTTCAAAATCGCTCTGGCGATACTTATTCGTTGCTTTTGTCCACCTGATAATTTTATACCTCGTTCTCCAACAACGCTGTCATATTGCTTTGGCAGTTTTTCTATGAAACCATGTAAATCGACCTGTTTAGCCGCCTCGATAGCTTCTGCTCTGCTGGCATTATTCCCGTATAGTAAATTCTCCATAATAGTGCCGTGGAATAAATAGACTTCCTGACTAACCAATGAAAAAGCTTTACGCAAGGATTCAAGTTTCCAATCTTTGATGTCTATTCCATCAAGACTAATCTTTCCTCCATTTACTTCATATAGGCGCAGCAGTACTTTGATAAATGTAGTTTTACCTGCTCCGGTTACACCCATTATCCCAAGTGTGGATCCTGCTGGAATGTTCAAGGAAATATCCTTAAGGATAGGGATTCCGTTGGAGTATGCAAAGTCTACTTTGTCGAGTGATAAGGCACCATCGATCTGTGCTGGATTATGGTCTCCGGTATCGGCCTGAATATCTTTTTCATTTTCCAACAGTCCGAAAACCCTGCGTGCAGAAGCTTTTGCACGTTCAAATTCATCAAAAATATTACCTAAACGAGTAACAGGCCAAAGTATTCTTTGAATCATCATTGCAAAAAACGCTATGCCCCCAAGGGAAAACCTTCCTGGTTCGTAAATAACCCAGTATGCACCCAATGCAAGTGTAGATGCGAGGCCTAGGGCAATGAACATTCTGATAATCGGAACATAAAGTGCAGATAACTTGATTGCTTTATAATTAGCTTCTAGATACTCCTGAGAGGATTCATCAACACGATTTTCTTCATATTTTTCTGTTCCGAAACTTTTGATTACTAAAATTCCAGAGATGTTGTTCTCCAATCTACTGCTCAATCCTCCAACAGACTCTCTTACCTCTTTATAAAAAGGAGAGATTTTCCTTTGGTAGTAAAATGAACCGAATATGATAAATGGAATAGGGGATATACCCACCAAACCTAAAACAACATCTCTTTCGAAAAGTGAATAACCGGCAAAAATGAATAGCGTTATGATTTGAAGAATTTCATTGAAGCTATTATTTAAAAAGCGTTCAAGCTGGTTGATGTCATCATTGAGAATAGCCAAAAGGTTACCGGTTCGAGCGGACTCAAAGAAGGATAGTTTCTTTTTTTGCAGTTTAGAATAAGCCTTATTCCTGAGGTCGTGTTGAACTCTTTGCGCCAACTGCATGAAGTTTCTTTTGAAAATCCATTCTGTCACTCCTTCTAGGAAGAATGCAATCAATAGAGCCACACAAATAATGATCACCTGCTGCCATATCGTACTTTCAGGAAAGAATTTGCTTATCCACTGAGGTGGTTGTTTTGATACGGAATCAATTAGCCAGGCTGTCAAAAATGGAGGCATAAGATCAACGATCTTATTCAATATGGAACTAGAAGAAGCCAGCATAAGTGGTGATCTATAGCTAGAAATAAACCTAAAAAGTCGCTGCATTGGCTTGTTAACTTCCATATTATTAGTTGTTCAGTGCACTGAAAAGATTGGGATAATCTGAAATTAACCCATCCACCCCATATTCTAAAAGGATACTCATATCTTTTACCTGATTGATAGTCCAGGGAATTACAAGCATACCTTTATCGTGATATTTATCAACCCAGTTTTTGCTGATAAACTTGAAATTCGGACTTATCATATCCGGTTTGAATCCAAGTTTACGAATGACCTTGTTAGGTTGTATTTTAGATTCAACCAAATATGATAGGGTCCAGTTCAATTCTGATTGTCTAAATTGGATCAATATTTCCGAATCGAAAGATTGAAAAATAATCTTTTCCTTTGGATATCCAGACTTTAGCAAGACTTGCTCTACAAGCTTTGTGAATTGATCTGGCATTGGACAATATATTCCATACCAGGATGTATTCGACTTCAATTCAATATTTAAATAGGGCAGTTCAAGTTCATGCTCTGAACAATATTGCTTTATAGCTTTTAAGGTTTCTGATAATAGTGGTTTTGTGCTAAATGTCTTTTCCTGATCAGGGAAAGACTGGTGCCCTTTAGAACCACAATCAATTTGTTTGACCATTTCATAGCTCAGGCTATAAATATTATGCTCTTCTTCACTTGCATTCAGGATACAAATTTCTTTGTTCATCCAGGGTTCATGCGAAAGAATGATTTGCTTGTCTTTAGTTACAGACAAATCGAATTCAAGGGTGTTGACTTCTGGAATTTCCAAAGTTTTAAGGAGACCGTAAATGGTGTTTTCAGGATATAACCCTCTAGCTCCTCGGTGTCCTTGTAGACTTATTTCCTTTTTGGATTGTCCGAATAGACTTGATAAATTGACTAAGACAAAAATTATAAGTAATAGCCTATTCATATTTATACCCTCCATGATTTTCTTCTAGATTAAGTCCTGTATTGAGCACGATCCTGTTTACAAAGTTGAAATAGGCAATGATTAAGGTTGCATCCAGTATTGCTCTATCGTCCAGCTTTTCTGCTCTCAAAGCATCCAAAAGCTGTTCTTTACCGGCATAGTTTGGCTCTCTGGTTAGTTTTTCTGCCATTTCTGCAAGCAAATAATCTTTTCGTTTAAGTTCTACACTTTTGTAATCCTCCGCAAAGGCATTTGTTTTTACCTCATCCTTCCAGAAGAAATTAAGTGCCTCAGCATGATGTTTTATACAATAATTACAGTTGTTCGCTCTAGACACTACCACTCCTAGTAGTTCTCGCTGATATCTTCTTAAAGGACTTTTACCGAACATTAACTCCATATACAACTTCATATGAGCAGTAATGCTTTTTGGATGAAGACTCTGTATCATGTGTATATTGGCAAGTTTACCTCTTGAACTGATTAATTCATCATAAATATCACGGAGTTCTCCTGAGGACCTCTCATAATCTATTTGGTCTATATATGGCATAAATTTTTTATATAGTATTTTTTTATGTTATTTGACGACATTAAATTTATCATTTATTCTTAATAGTGCATTTAAGATTCCTATTTTAAATGCACTATCACTTTTGAAAATTACACAACCTGTTGAGATGACTGCTTTTTTGAAGTTCTTTTTTCCCTTTATTTTATGTGTTGTATGCATGGAGGTCTATGGACAAAGCCCTGAATCCATCGTGATTCAAATGGAGGGATCGAGTGGCGCAGAATATGTGAAGCTTGCTAATCAGGCTTCAGAGGCTTATTATAAAAAACGAAAATATAGTGAGGCAGCAGAATATGCTGAAGATGCCTGGCGTATTTCAAAAAACATTGGTGACAAGGAATTACTTGCAGATTCATATATTAATTGGGGAAAGGCCATGTTAAAGAAAAGTGGATCCTCTACTTCGAAGAAAGCTTACCGCAGGAATGCAGCTAAGTATTTTAGGGATGCTGTGAAAAATACCAGTGATGATGTCAAAAAACTTGAAGCACTTAAGTTAGTTAAGCAGTACGCTTCAAATAATTTAAGTACGGATGAACGCAATCAAATAAATGCTTCTATTGCCAGATTGGAGCAAAAGATTAATCCTGTTTCTGAAACAGCCAGTACTGCAACTGATCAAGAGAAGTCAACAGATGTTGAGTCTGAAGAGGAAAAAGTCTATGCTATTGATAAGATTAATGAATATAGAAGGTTAGGAAAGAAACTGAAAGAAAAGGAAGCCAAACTACTGGAGGAGCATCAGGCAGAAATTAATGAACTTGAAGGTAAATATGAGGTAGAGTTAGCTGATAAGGCTGCAGAAATTGATACGATGAGTATTGAGCAGGCTAAGAAGGCTGCTCTTTTAGCACAGGAGCAATTGGTCAATGAGCGACTTAAGAATAAGGTAGAGAAAGATTCTTTGGAGCTAATTGCAGTAAGTGCAGAATTAAAAGAAGTAGAGGCCATTAACGAAATGCAGGAAGTAGAAAAAGAGAAGCTACGTATTGGTATGATGGGGGCTATTTCAACGGCAGTGCTTTTCTTGCTTATTTTGATTATCTCTGTTCGACTTAATAAAAAGGTAAAACGGGAAAAGAAAAAATCGGATGCTTTACTCAGTAACATTCTTCCTAAACATATCATTGAAGCCTTGAAAGGAAAGACAGTCAATAAAGACGCGGATATTATAGCAGAAAAGCATAGCGATGTGTCTGTCTTATTTTTGGATTTTAAAGGATTCAGTGCGTTTGCTAAAGAAAAGCGTGATCAGCCAAAGGAGGTCGTTCAATTGTTGAACACCTATTTCAAGCGATTTGATGATATCATTGTCAATAAATATGGCCTGGAGAAGATTAAGACAATTGGAGATGCTTACATGTGTGCTGCCGGTATTCATCCCAACAGAGGGGATAGAAAAAAGTACAAGCGTAAACAGGCGGAGAAATTAGTGCAGGCAGCTTTAGAGATCAACAGATTTATAAAAAACGAGGCTATTATTGCACAAAAGAAAAACAGACCTTATTTCGAAGGAAGGATAGGTATTCATACTGGTGATGTGATTGCCGGAGTGGTAGGAGAGAAGAAATATGCTTATGACATTTGGGGAGATACGGTAAACACTGCTTCCAGAGTCGAGTCTAATGGGGTTGTCAATACCGTGAATATTTCAGAAAGCACCAAAGCATTATTGGGGGCTAAATTTAGTTATTCGAGCTCCAGGAGTGTGCATGCTAAAAATATTGGTCAGATCAATATCTATAATGTAAGCCTAGCATAAAAAAAGGGATCCAAACGGATCCCTTTTTATTATTTTTTCAAGTCAGCATAATGCTTGTAGAAATGCGGAATAGTTTCAATTCCTTTGTAGTAATTGAACAATCCATAGTGCTCATTCGGAGAGTGGATATCATCTGAATCCAAACCGAATCCCATCATTACTGTTTTTACTCCAAGAACATCCTCGAATAAAGCAACGATTGGAATTGATCCACCACCTCTTTGAGGAATTGGCTCTTTACCGAAAGTATCCATCATCGCTTTAGCTGCTGCCTGATATTCAGGTGTATTTGTAGGGATTACCACAGGCTCTCCGCCATGGTGTGGTCTTACCTCTACCTTTACACTATCTGGTGCAATAGATTCAAAGTGATTCTTAAAGATTTCAGTAATCTCGTCAGATGTCTGATTCGGAACCAGTCTCATTGAGATCTTAGCATATGCTTTAGAAGGTAGTACCGTTTTAGCACCTTCACCAATGTACCCCCCCCAGATACCATTTACATCCAGTGTAGGTCTGATAGAAGCACGCTCAAGCGTAGTATAACCTTTCTCACCATGTACATCATCGACATTTAGGGCTTTTTTGTAAGCATCTAAACTAAATGGTGCTTTGTTCATCGCTTCGCGCTCAGCATCACTCAAGTCTGCAACCTTATCATAGAATCCTGGGATAGTAATATGATTATTCTCATCCATCATTGATGCAATCATCTTTGATAGGATATTGATAGGATTTGCTACAGCACCTCCATATACTCCAGAGTGAAGATCCTTGTTAGGACCAGTTACTTCAACTTCAACATAACTTAGACCTCTAAGACCTACTGATATAGAAGGCGTGTCATTTGAAATAATAGAAGTATCAGAGATTAAGACTACATCACAAGCGAGCATGTCTTTTTTCTCCTCACAGAACAATCCAAGATTATCTGAACCAACCTCTTCTTCTCCCTCAATCATGAACTTCACATTACAAGTTAGTTCACCACTTTGGTACATAGCCTCAAATGCCTTAACATGCATGAACATTTGTCCTTTATCATCACAGGCACCTCTTGCAAAAATCGCACCCTCAGGGTGTAGTTCAGTTTTCTTGATTACTGGCTCAAACGGAGGAGAATCCCATAGTTCAACTGGATCTGGTGGTTGAACATCATAGTGCCCATAAACAAGCACTGTAGGAAATGATGAGTCTATCATTTTTTCACCGTATACTATTGGGTGACCTTTTGTTTCGAAAATCTCTACTTTATCCGCACCTGCAGCATTTAAACTGTCAGCAACAAACTCAGCAGTCTTTCGTACATCACCTGCATAGGCTGGATCTGCACTTACTGAAGGGATTTTCAGTAAATCAAGCAATTCGTTTAGGAACTTATCCTTATTTCCATTAATGAAATCTTGCGTCTTTTGCATATTGTATTGATACTATATTAATCAAAAATATCAGTCCATAAGATGAACTTCTGCAAATATAGTGAATTCCAATTCAATGCATAAAAGCTCTATTGAATATACTGCTTGAGTAGGGCTCTAAGGTCTTTTTCTTTCACTCCTCTGACTAATTTTCCTGAATTTGCATAACTGATTTTTCCAGTTTCTTCAGAAACTATAAACGCAGATACGGCAAGTCGCTCCGTAACACCTACAGCTGCTCGGTGACGGAGTCCCACTTGATAGGGTAGATTTGTTTCTGCTGTTAAGGGTAAAATACAACTTGCTGCAATGATTTGATTGTTGCTAATAATAACTGCACCATCATGCAACGGACTGTTTTTGATGAATATACTTTCCAAGAGCGCCTGACTTAGATTTGCATTTAATCGAACGCCTGTTTGAACTATAGGGTCCGTATCCATCCCACCAGAAAATACAATCAGAGCACCTGTTTTGGATTTCTTGAAGTTGAGCAGACTATTTTCGATAATTTCTAAAAGCTCTTCTTTTTCTCCCGCAGGCTGAAAGTTTCGGTCAAGTATTCGCTGAAGGAAACCGGGCCTTTGGTTTAGCGTGGATCGACCTACTAGGAGCAGGAATCTTCTTACCTCTGGTTGGAAAATTATGATCAATACGATGACACCTACACTAACTAACTGATCTAATAAAACAGAAAGTAATTCCATTTCTAACTGACCGACCAATGCCCAGATCAGGTAGAGTGTTACAACTCCAATAAATATATTGAATGCAATACTGCCTTTAAGTAGGTTGTATATCCGAAAGATGAGATATCCTACGATTAGTACGTCCAGGATGTCCCAAATGCTTATATCAATAAATCCGATATCGAACATAATACCTAAAGATGTGTTAATTTTGATTTAAATAAAAGTGCATACAGATTTATACAAACAATATTGGAAAAATATACACGTATAGTTGAAGTATACTCTGTTAATCATTTTTATCATAGCTATAAAATGTAATATAATTGCCTATCCTGCTGATTTTGAGTTAAAATGATTACTTTTTGCATGTTAACAGGCAAATTAAAAATTGAATCAATGTGTTTAGGAGCAAAAGGACTGTTCTTTATTGGTCAATTTCACACGATAATATGAGAAAATTTATTTTACACACAGTCTGTACAATCCTTCTTTTGAGTAGTGGGACCTTATCGCTGTATGCGCAAGAAATCCGTACGAATGATAAAGGAGAGAAGATAATTGAATATCCTGATGGTACCTGGAAATACTTCAACAAAAAATCTAAAGTTGATCCATTCGGATCCAATGCAGCTACCAATAATATTAAGGCAAACAACCTTAGTAATAAAGAGGATCACAATGCGCAGTACTTTGCAGAATTAAATACAGAGGCACTTGTATTGAAGCGAAGTATAGACGAGCAGGCAGAAATAGAACGTCAAAAATATAATGCCTTACGTCTGAGACAGCAAAATTACTTTGAAGGTCTAATCGCTTTGAATCAACAGGAATTGGAAGTTCTGAACAGACAACTTTACAAGGCTGATCTAACTGAATCTCTGCACTTGAATAGAGTACAATTGGCAGATAAACTAGTGATGTTGACTGATCGTATGCAAAGTGTTACATCGAATGAACGAACAGTTCTTTATGATTCGTATTTGGATGTTAAGGAGACGCTTAGAGATTTAATGGAACAAGAAGTGAGTCTTGTGAATGAGGAATTTGTTAATGTAGAGTCCACTAATAATGCCAAGGGAACAGCTGATGTCAAAGGTCAAACAAACTGTAAATTTTCCTTTGATGGGAAGGATGCAATAACTGGAAAACTCCGGAGAACAATTGAACCTGATTTCTTGTTTGGATTTACGCCTGAGAACTTGAGTGATTATTTCAAAGAGGATGACATGATCAATTGTACTGGTTCCATAACAGAACTTGGAGGCGGAAAAGTATTTCTATTATTGGAGTTAAGGATCAAATCCCCTAATGCCAAAAATGCTTACGGAGGTATAGGGAGAGGTTCTGTACTTACTTTGAAAACCTTTGAGGACGAACAGATTCGTTTGGTATGTACGCTTGGAGATGAAGGACATTATAATGATATCAATAATGTTTATACCTTTAGGGCCCAATATCCAATGTCAAAAGGAGAAATGAAGGTCCTGAAGCGGGCTGAAGTTGATCAGGCGAGGATCGTATGGAAAACGGGGTATGAGGACTATGAAGTGCTCAATGTCGATTTCTTTATCAATCAGTTTAATTGTCTTAAATAGAATTCATGGAGACCGTTGAAAGAGGTAAAAGAGTATTAGGGATAGATCTTGCTACTGATCCAAGATGGGTCAATCTTGCAGAACTGGATTTGGAGGAAATCCTTTCTGATCACGCTTATTGTGAGCAGAAGGCTACAACTTCCTGTATTTCTCTAATTCAAAGGTACCCAGAACACACTGAACTGGTGAAGGAATTAATGCCGATTGTAACAGAGGAATGGGGACACTTCAGACTAGTGGTTGCAGAAATGACTAAAAGGGGGATGCAACTAGGTCGTCAACGTAAAGACCAATATGTTAATCGGTTGAGAGATTTCATGAAGCGTGCAAATAACAGAGAAGAAAAGTTGTTGCATGAATTAATGATCTGCGCGATGATCGAAGCTAGATCATGTGAGCGTTTCAGGTTATTATCCTTACATATTTCCGAGGATGAGCTAAAGGAGTTTTATCACCGCTTTATGGTTTCAGAGGCGGGCCACTATAAAATGTTTCTGAAGTTAGCAAAGCTTTATTTTACGGAAGAGGTCGCGCTAAAGACCTGGAAAGACATGCTTGAGTTTGAAGCGGCTTTATTAGAGGATCTCGAACTTCGAGGAGACAGAATGCACTA
>OMKD01000125.1 GCA_900299495.1 Sphingobacteriales bacterium | reverse complement strand
TGTTACTTGGTCAAGTGCCAATAGTGCAGGCTGTTAGAGAGGGGGGAGATAATGGAACACCCGTTTTCCTAAATGATGAAAAGCCAGCAGTACAAAAGGCATTTGAAAAAATTGGTAAGAACCTTTTAACCCAAATTGCTGTCAGAGCAGAATATCTGGCACCGACAAGGGTTGTTAAAATAAATGAATAACAAAATGGCTACAGAAATAAGTTTAGCAGAAAAGGCAGATAAAGTTTTGGATGAGATTCGTCCGCACTTAGCAGCCGACGGCGGTAATGTCGAAGTAGTTGAAGTGACTAGTGATAATGTGTTAATGATCAAATGGTTAGGCAACTGTACCAATTGCAACATGTCTTCTATGACCATGAAGGCAGGTATAGAAGTTGCTATCAAAGGTCAATTACCAGAAATAACAGCAGTAAAGGCAATAAACTAAGGCATGAACAGAGCTGATTTAGTCCGTATAATAAAAGAAAAACAATCCTTTTTATGTGTAGGGCTTGATACCGATATTAATAAAATACCTTCTGTTTTACGAAATGAGAAGAATCCAATTTTAAGTTTTAACAAGGCGGTAATTGAAGCAACTCATGACCTATGCGTTGCATATAAACCTAATCTTGCCTTCTATGAAGCCTACGGAAGTAAAGGTCTTCAGGCTCTAGAAGAAACTATGGACTTCGTACCTGATAATGTTTTTACTATTGCAGATGCAAAACGCGGAGATATAGGGAATACTGCAGAAAAATATGCCAAAGCATATTTTGAAGAAATGGGATTCGATTCTGTAACGGTTGCGCCTTATATGGGATCAGATTCTGTAATGCCTTTTTTAAAATTCAAAGACAAATGGGTTATTCTGCTCGCTTTAACTTCTAACGCGGGAAGTGCTGACTTTCAGATGCTCAAAGCAGATGATGGAAAACACTTTTTTGAACACATAATGCGTAAGAGTAGTGCATGGGGGAGTCCAGAGCAACTTATGTTTGTGATAGGTGCAACACATCCCGAAAAGATTGCACAGATTCGAAGTATAGCACCGGATAATTTCTTTCTAGTTCCTGGTGTTGGTGCCCAAGGTGGTGATTTGCAAGACATAGCGGAGCATGGCTTAAACAATGATATTGGGCTATTGATTAATTCCTCTCGAGGTATTATCTATGCAGGTGGCGATCGATCAGATTTTCAAGTACATATCAGAGCAGCTGCATTAAAGCTACAAACAGAAATGTCTGAGATACTTAATAATAAGGGATTGGTATAATCTTTTTACCTTTCTTTTTAGCAAGATATCTTTTGATGATATACCGAAGTTCTGCAGTCTCATATACAGGCTGCAGAGCTTCTTCAAGGTTATCTAAATGAAAGATGGAATGCTCTTGCTCATCTAAAAATCCATAGGCCTTGATTGATCCATCTTTAATTAGAATAAGGCCTTTCTCACTTTTATTTCTTCCTTTTTCCAGTATAACAAAGCTCCCTGCAAGTTCTTGTGACAGCTGTTCTAAACTTTCACTTAATCTACTATTATATGCATCTGCAAACTCTTGACCTCCACAGGCACCGTGACATTTTCCAAGTTGATGATTGAAGCAAAAATCCTCTTCTGTACTTAGTCCCACTAATTTGGAGCATAATTCATTCTTGTAAACTAGACCTCCAAGTTTAGAATAAAGTCCAGCTTTACTTGCAAAACTAGCAACAAGACTTTCCGACGATGAACATTTTTTACTTCTTGAAATCCTAAAACAGATATAACCCTGCTCATTTTCAAATTTGATTATGTGATAAGGGTAGTTGATCTGCTTTTGTGCTCGATTCAATGGAGGTAAATGTCTTTTTATTTCAATCGATTCCACGAATCTAGCCATTAGATCGGAACCAGTTAATTGGTAACTGATTGAATCTACATGCTTTTGAAGTCTTGATCCTTTGTTGGTCTTTTTACTAAAATGATTGGAAACCCGCGATCGGATATTTACACTTTTACCAATATATACTGGTCGACCTTCAATGTCGTGCATGTAGTATACACCAGGATCTTCAGGAAGCTCCTCTAGGTCTGCTTTCGATAAATTTTGAGGAAGAAGTGATTCTTTTACCCCCATTGAAATAATCGTATCTATTTCAGCTTCAAAATGACCTGAAGCTTGTATTTTTTTGAAAACTTCCCAAGTTGCCAAAACATCTGCCATCGCTCTGTGACGACTATCCACTTGAATATCAAAATGCTTTATTAAATATCCAAGACTGTGTTTTGGAAGGTGTTGGAATACCTTTCGACTAAGCCGCACCGTACATAAGGTTCTTCTGCTATACGTAAATCCTAGGGATTTGAATTGTTCTCTAATAAAAGTGTAATCAAATCTTACATTGTGAGCAACAAAAACGCATCCCTCAGTAATCTTTACAAGATCCTTTGCGATCTCATAAAACTTTGGCTTTCCTTCAACCATGTCTTGACGTATACCTGTTAAATAGGTTATATTGTTAGGTATAGCGCATTCGGGATCAACCAAGGTTTCATACCTGTCGATTATCTCAGCGTTTTCTATCACAACAACTGCAATTTCTATTATCTTGTCTCTTCCCGGTTTCCCACCGGTCGTTTCAATATCTACTATTGCAAATTTTTGCTCAGGCATATTTAGACACACTATTATGAAAAAGAAAAACAATTTAAAACTTTTTGTTTCATTTGTGGTTGTTTTTTCAACATTATTTAGCTCTTGTTCAGTTTCAAGGCATGGTAGCTCACTTATTCTTCCTATTGAGCAAAATGAAGAAACTGTTTTCGTAGAATCAAATGCCTCTGATTTGATGCTTGGTAATGAGCGGATGGATATCTATTTACCTGTATTAAAAAATGCAAAAGTCGCACTCGTTGTAAATCATACCTCATTAGTAAATGGTATTCATTTAGTGGATACCTTGGTTAATTTAGGTATTGAAATTGAAAAGATTTTTGCCTTAGAACATGGGTATAGAGGTACTGCGGCAAATGGAGAAGAATTTGATAGCTCTTTAGATCCGCTTACTGGAATTCCGATTGTTTCACTTTATGGAAAAAATAAAAAACCAAGTACAAAGGATTTAGATGGGATAGATGTTGTGGTTTTTGATATTCAGGATGTAGGTCTACGTTTCTACACCTACATTTCCTCTATGCATTATATTATGGAGGCTTGTGCGGAAGAAGAAGTTAAATTTATGGTGTTGGACAGACCCAATCCTCACGGACACTACTTTGATGGCCCTGTATTAGATAGTGAATTTCAATCCTTCATAGGGATGCACAATATTCCTGTTGTTCATGGTTTAACCATTGGGGAATTGGCATGGATGATAAATGAGGAAAAATGGATAAGTACTAAATGTGATCTACTGATTGTAAAGTGCAAAGGATATCATCATCAGGATGCATATGAATTATCGGTTAGGCCATCTCCAAATTTACCGAATATGCGTTCTGTTTATTTGTATCCTGTCCTTTGTTTTCTGGAAGGTACTGTAGTAAGTGTTGGCCGTGGGACAGACTATCCATTTCAACGTTATGGACATCCTTTATTACAGATTGAAAATGATTCATTTATTCCTAGCCCGAATGAAGGATCAAAATATCCAAAATTAGAGGGAGACACTTGTTACGGTAGATCATTTTTTCATGAGGATGACTTAAAATTTAGAGATAGCAAACTTGATCTTCGTTTAATACTGAATATTTATGAAGCCTATCCTGAGCCTTCTAACTTTTTTCTAGAAAATGGATTTTTCAATCTTCTAGCAGGTAATGATAAACTTCAAAAACAAATTATAGATCATTGTAGCTTCGATGAAATTAAGGATTCCTGGTCCAAGGATTTGAAGGCATATGCCGAACTCAGAAATTTATATCTTTTATATCAGGATTTAGATCATCAGAACTAAATCCCTTTCTAAGCTGAATTTCAAGGGGATAAACCTTAGATGGATAAGCTGTAAGCCAATTATGCGTCTTAAATTCAATTGTTGTGTGCTTCCATTTCCATCGAAAATTTAGCGTATATCTAAAACCTGTTTCATTATATTGGTTTATTGAAAATTGACCAATGGGACTATTTTCATAAGCGAATATATTATTCGAAGCTGTACTTTGTTTGGAAAATGCGAACCTTATCTTAATTGCATATTGCTTCATGATTGGTGTGATAATAAAATCCTGAGCTAATAAAGTATTTGTAAGCCCTTTAGAAGACTCTACTAGGTGGTTTATATGAAAGCGAGTTCTGCTTTCCATATTCTTATTTATCAACTTTCTTAAGTGAATACTCGAGTTTATTTTATGGCTAGACTGCTTTATTGAATAGATCGATCTTAGATATAAATACCACTTTTTTCTTTCCTTAATCTCAATGCCAATATCAAATCGATTGCTTGTACTTTCCTTCAAACTGGATTCATAGCGAATGTTATATTTTATATGTCGGTTTAGCTGTTGGTTCAATACGAAATAATAATTAAGATATGGACTGTGCTTATTGTCAAACAAATGGTTTATGTAAATGCCCGAATATGTCAAGGAGTTCTTTTGCAGAACAAATGAAAGGCCACTGTTTTTCCCAAAACTTCTTGATACACCCGAAAGGACACTATAGGCAAATGAATTCGTATACCGAATAGAAATCTCAGAAAATAGTCTGTAATTTCTAATTGCTAAAGTATGTGAAGTTGAAGACCATAAATCGATCAACTCGGATTTTAATACACGAGATGATCGATATTGGCTGAAAAGAGCATGTTGAATATTACTATTGCCTAGTTTAGTGTCAAAATGAATCCCTGCATTATACTGGAGTATGCCATTCTTTCTAATCATAGCTAAAGTACTGGAATGGTCACCACCATACTTTATGGATATATCGCCATGATCATTTGTGTTCCCATCAAACAATCTTGAAGAAAGATAAATTGCTGAGACATTTTTAAATGGGGCTTTAATGGCCAGTCCCGTAAAATAATTATCCTCACCATAACTGGTCTTCAAACTTATCTCCTGCTCGAATTTTTCTGTATTGTAAAATTGATTGCCCTGTCCAAAACTTAATTTATGTCCAAGTAATAATCCTTGACCAAAGCTAATTTCATAACCGCCTAAATACCATTCTCTATCTTTGATTTTTTTTCTTAGGCCTACATGAATTAAATCTGAATAATAAGGGCTTTTATCCTGAATCATTGCCTCACCGGGATCCTTCTCCATTAAACAAATAAAATCCTTGGATATTGAGGTAAAGATATGTCTTGCACGAAGTTTACTTGCTTGCCATGGATTAGTACTATCCTGCACAATTGTTGAAAGGTATATGCTATTATTTACTTTGTAATAGTCGTCCTTTGTATCTGGACTTCTAAAAAATAGATTGAAAAGAGTTTTTGCTTTTTCTTCAGTCAATAGTGGAATACTTTGCAAGTCAAGATAAGATCTTACTTGGATTCCAAACCTAAGGAAATTGTCTATGCCAACAATAATAATAGGAGCGTAGCCTAAATTATTTAATAAGTCAATATGATCTTCCTCTAAATGAGTAATATCTTTAAAGCTTTCTAGATAGTCAGTCTCATCTATTTCTGTATCCAGAGATTGAGATATACCAAATTGATTTACAGCAAAAAATATAATTGAAGAAAAGATAAATTGTTTCATTAGGCCTAATAAATGCCTAAATAGTAGCATTTTTTGAAAGGAATATCTGAAACAGTATTTTTTTTACTTAAAATAGTTTAGCTTTACATCCCATATTCTATGGGGCAGTTCCCTATAATTTTATTCTTTTTTTCTATTTATCAGAACTATTTACTCCTGATATTCAGTTTCTTTTTTATTAGGATGTCTGATGATGGTGAGAAGGAAATTATTAAGGACTTTTAAAGATTTACAACAATGGCTAAGTTTAAATTCGAGTACATCTGGCTAGA
>OMKD01000124.1 GCA_900299495.1 Sphingobacteriales bacterium | reverse complement strand
TTTGTCATTTATTGCTCTTCATATTTCTTTTTGAACTTGCGATACAAAGCTTTTTGCTTGTTTTCCGTGCTTACATCTCGTCCCTGGATGAAAATACGCTCTACCTTATTCCCTAGATAATCCAAAGCGTCTCCTTCGGAAATAAATAAAGTTGCATCCTTTCCTTTTTCCAAACTTCCAACGCGATCATCCACGCCTAGGATTACTGCTGTCTTAAGGGTTAGACTAGAAACAGCTGCCTCATAATCCAATCCAAAAGCAACCGATTGGCCAGCCTGGAAAGGTAAGTTTCTTTCTCTCCAAAAGTCGCCTACACTGAAACAATACAATACACCTGCCTCTTCTAATAACGATGCTTTCTTAAACGGCATGTCAATATCAACATCATTACCATATGGCAAACTGGTCACCCTCTGAAGAATTACAGGAATACTATGTTCCACTAAAAAGTCAGTGATTTTGTATGCCTCTACTCCACCAACAATTACTGGTTTCATTCCAAAGGTTTCCGCAAATAATACGGACTCCTGAATCTCTTTAGCAGAATTCACATGAATATAAAGTTGTGCATCTCCATCAAAGCAAGCTCGCATAGATTCTAATTTAAGGTTTATGGTTTCAACCTTATCCTTAGGCATGTTGCAATAGTTCTGCGCATCCTTCATGAATTCTATAAGAGACTTAACCTCTTTGTTGTAGTCCTTATTTTTTCCAAAAGTACCTCTTCGCCAATTGTAAGAAAATGCTGATGGCCAGTTCAAATGCTGTCCTTCATCCATATTATAGGCAGCATCCTCCCAATTCCATGCATCCAATTGTACCACAGAAGATTTTCCGGATAGCCTTCCTCCCACCGGGCAAACTTGCGCCATAAGGACACCGTTTGTTCGCAAAGTTGGTATCACATCCGAGTCTGTATTGTAAGCAATGATAGATCTTACGTTAGGGTTTAGCATACCGATTTCTCGTTCATCCCTTGTCGCGTTTACTTGATCGATTTCTCGTAGTCCAAGTGTGGAGTTTGTAGAAATAAATCCTGGATAAACATGTTTACCTTCTGCATTAATGGTTTTGTGGTCATCTGTTCCAGACCAATCCTCGGCTTTGCCTACAAAGGTTATTTTACCCTTGCTGAACGCAATTGCAGCGTTTTCGATTTTAGAGCCGTTACCCAAGTGCGCGGTAGCTCCTGTGATCACCACGGGCATATCCTGTGCCGGGGCTGGACTAAGTATATCCGACTGCGCCCAGCTAAACTGAGCAAATATCAGAAGTCCTAAAATTATAGTTAAACGTCTCATTATTTTCTTTTTTTGAATGTTATTCTCTTCCCTCATCCTCTTCGTGATCACAGTGATAGTGATGCTTCTTACGGCCTTGAGCTCTTTCCATTTTCCCGCCATTTGCCTTTTCATCAAGCATTAATTGGATCAATCGTGTACGTTCAGTTTTCAGGCGTTCTCTGGCTTCAACATCCGCTTCTCTGTCAAAGAAAATAGCCCCCTCAATCATCGTAATATCTGCCTTAGCATATATACTCAACGGATGAGCTGACCAAAGCACAAGATCTGCATGCTTACCTTCTTTTACCGAACCTACTTTATCATCGATATGTAGCAACTTAGCTGGATTAAGTGTCACGAACTTAAGTGCTTCTTCTTCTGGCATATCTCCGTACATTACCGCTTTTCCGGCCTCCTGATTCAATCTTCTTGCCATTTCAGCATCATCAGAATTGAAGGCAACGACTACGCCTTGCTCATGCATTAGCTTTCCATTATTAGGAATTGCATCAATAACCTCGTACTTATATGCCCACCAATCAGAGAACGATGAACCACCAGCTCCATGTTCTGCCATTTTATCAGCAACCTTATAACCTTCAAGTATGTGGGTAAAAGTATTTACAGTAAAGCCATATCGATCTGCGACCTTCATCAACATATTGATTTCTCCTTGTTGATAAGAGTGACAAGTAATGAAACGCTCGCTATTTAAAATCTGTAGTATAGACTCCAATTCAAGATCTGTTCTATATGGCTTACCAGACGCTTTTAACTTTCCGTATTCCTGAGCTTTTGTAAAGTAATTCTCATACACCTGCTCAACTCCCATTCTCGTTCTTGGATATCTGCTTCCCTGCCTGTTCCAGGATTGCTTTACATTTTCACCAAGGGCAAACTTGATAAAAGGATCAGCATTTGGGTACAACATCTCATCTGGTGAATACCCCCATTTAAGCTTGATCAAAGCTGACTGACCACCAATAGGATTGGATGAACCGTGTAAGATTTGTGCGGTAGTTACCCCACCTGCTAATTGTCTGTAGATATCGATATCTTCTGAATTGACTACCTCTCCTACTGAAACCTCTGCCGATGATGCCTGTGTACCTTCGTTAATTCCTCTGGTAGCAGCAATGTGAGTATGCTCATCTATAATCCCAGCGGTAAGGTGCTTGCCTGTTCCATCAATAACGATAGCATCACCTGCCTTTAGGTTTTTACCAATTTTCTTGATTTTGCCTTCTTTCACTAAAACGTCTGTTTGCTCTAGTATTCCAGCTTCTTCATTGGTCCAAACAGTTGCATTCTTGATCAAATAGGTTTTAGCTGTTGGTAAAGAAGTATTACCAAATGCCATAAATGGATAAACGATAGCTTGATCAACTTTAGACTCCATTTTTGAAGGCTTCTTGCCTGTTTTCTTTCCAGCTTCTGCTCTGTCCTTAAGGATTGCAGACCAGTTAACCCATTCTCCGGACACCAACTGCCCTCGGCCACTCATTTTTTCTTCTGTCCAGAATCCACTCAATCGAACCTTATTATCAGAACCTTCCGGGCTATAAGTTAAATTGACTCTGTTCATACTGGTAGACGCCTTTACCTTTATGCTTGTGCTATCATTCAGTACAATCTTGTATTCTGTTCCCATTCTTCCTTCTGAAAGATTCAAATCGTAAGAATCATAGCCTACTTCGAAGGTATAATCACCCAATGCAGGATTTTCTTTTGATGGATTGATTGGATGCTCCGTTCCCTGAACCCAGTTACTAACCAGTTTTCCACCATCGAAAAGTGTTCCATCCACGATTAGGAAGTTAGCCCATTTGCCTTGCTCGATTGAACCAACCTGATCATAAGCACCAATCATCTTTGCAGGAATCTCAGTAAGTGCTCTTAATGCCTGTTCTTTTGATAAACCAGCTTTAACTGCTTTTTCTACTTGTTTGATCATGTTCTCGCCTTTCTCCATATTATTTGAAGTAAAAGCAAATTCAATTCCTGCATTATTCAAGCGAGCTGCATTTGTTTTTGCAAGCTCCCAGTGCAACATATCAGAATAATCAACGATCTCCGCATCAAAAGGGTCTTCAACGTCCATTGCAGCAGGATAATTCACAGGAATCACAAAACTGGATCCTGTGCCTTTTAATTCATCCAAGCGCATATATTCATCTCCACCACCGATATAGATATATTTCTGCCCAAATGCCTTTGCGATATTATCTGCACGCAGAACATTCAATTTATCATTGGCTACAAAAAATTGTGGAAGTGAAAGATTATCATTCCAAGCTTGCAAAGACAAGTTAGTTTCTTGCTTATGCCCTTCTGCTGCATACCATTGTGCATCTAGATAAGATTGCTTTATTAAAGCAATACATCCCATCAAAGAGCGAGGGTATGACATTTCTGAATTTCCTTTATTAAATGAAAAGAAATTACCGGATTGCTCGTTTAACAAAGCCATTTGCGAACTTTCCTCACTCAGAGTAACTAAAACAGCAGTTCCCCTGGCAATACCATCTTTGTGATGAGACAGGACTGTTCCGAATCCATGTGTTCGCAGTTCAGAAGCCGACTTTTCTTCTACACTAAAATCAAGGTATGCTTGTGTCTGCGGCTTTATGCTGGTATTCCACCCGAATGCTCCTTTTGGAGTTACATCGGGTGTATTTGAAAACCAACTATTATTAGATGGCCTTTTATTTTCTTCCTTCTTTAAGCCGTAGTCAGAATATAGCTCAACAAAAGAAGGATAGATATTCATGCCTTGCGCGTCATATTCAACAGCTGTTTCCGGCATGGTCAGGTCTGCACCTATGGCAGCTATCCGACCATTTTTAATAATGATAGATGCATTTTCTATCTTTTTGTCGAAAGAAATGTGAATATTAGCATTAGAAATATAAATGTGTTCAGGCCTAGTATCGTCTACTCCCGGATATGGGAATCCACCCTGACTCCAGGAAGGCAGACTAATACATAGTGCTAAAAACACGGAGATGTAAGTTTTGAGTAAATGGATCATTGATCAAATTTTATTTAAAAATCCTTTCCGTATTCGTTATTAAATTAATATTTAGATCTTTATTTTTTAAAGATTAGTCCTTATAGTTCAAAGCAATGGCTTCAGTTAGAAAAAAATTCGGAACCGCACCAGTATTCTTTACTGCTATATCTACAATTTTGGGGGCAGTAATGTTCTTAAGGTTTGGTTTCGCTGTTGGATCTGTAGGTCTTCTAGGGACCATCTTGATTGTCCTTATAGGACACGCAGTAACCATACCAACAGCCATGTCCATTGCGGAGATCGCAACAAATCAAAAAGTAGAGGGTGGAGGAGAATACTACATTATATCTCGATCATTTGGTTTGGTGGTTGGTTCATCCATTGGAATCGCACTCTATTTTTCTCAAGCCATAAGTGTTGCGTTCTATATCATAGCATTTGCTGAAGCATTCAACTCACTCTTTGAATATTTACTCACCACCTATGACCTGCCAGAAACGGTGCAGTGGCTATTGGAAAAGAAACAAACCGTTAGTATTCCTGCACTTATTCTTCTGACCCTAATCGTATTGACTAAAGGAGCAGATCTTGGGGTAAAGGCTTTATATATTGTTGTTGTTACCTTATTCATTTCTCTTATTGCGTTTTTCGTGGGAGATACGGGTTATACGCCAGATACAGAGATTATCAACAATATTGAATTATCCACAAGTGATATAAATATTAACCTTGGCGATACTGTAGCGCTACAAAATACTGAACCAATAGTCGCCGAACAGTCCACAGATAAACCGAATGAAAAACTACCTTTCTTTTTGGTTTTTGCCATTATATTCCCTGCATTTACCGGAATGACAGCAGGTGTTGGTTTATCTGGTGATTTGGAAAAACCTAGTAAATCGATTCCATTAGGGACCTTGGCCGCAACGATATCAGGTATGATCATTTACATGTTTATTAGTTTTAAATTGTATTCCTCTGCATCACCAGCAGATCTTGCAAATACAGACAATCTGATCATGGCAGAGATTGCCTGGCAAGGTTGGTGGTTGATTCCTCTAGGATTGGCAGCAGCAACCATCTCTTCTGCACTTGGATCTATTATGGTAGCCCCTAGAACACTTCAAGCTATTGCAAAGGATCGAGTCCTTCCAAACAGTAAGATAAATTTCTGGCTATCGAGAGGTAAAGGTCAGAATGACGAACCATTCAATGCAACATTGATTACCATTTTAGTAGCCTTTGTTTTTGTTATGATTGGTGGTTTAGACATGGTTGCAGAGATCATATCCATGTTCTTCATGGTTACTTATGGAGCCCTGAATTTGATTAGTTTCCTACAGCACTTCGCTGCAGATCCTTCCTATAGACCTACATTTAAATCACATTGGGTACTAAGTTTATTTGGTGCACTTTCCTGTTTTGGATTGATGTTCTTTATGAATTCAGCATATGCTATTTCAGCAATCATATTCCTTGTATTCTTCTACATTCTGGTTTCCAGATATAATCCTGAGAAAAAGAATATTGCACGTATTTTCCAGGGAGTAATTTTCCAGATTAGTCGTCAGCTGCAAGTATTTTTACAGAAAGCCGATAAGGAACAAACGGGTTCATGGAGACCTTCAGCGGTCTGTATTTCAGAAAATTCCTTCGACAGACTAGGAGCACTGGACCTCTTACGCTGGATTTCTCAACGATATGGTTTTGGAACTTATATTCACAAGATCAATGGATACCTTTCCAAATCCACGCATAAGGAAGCCATGCTGGCTCAGAAAAGACTGATCAAGATGGCAGAAGCAACACAGAGCAATATCTATGTAGATACGCTGATTTCACCATCCTACACCTCTGCAATAGCACAGGTTATTCAGTTGCCCGGTATTTCAGGAACAGAAAACAACCTATTAATTCTGGAGTATTCAAAAGCAAACAAAGAAAACATCACAGACATTGTTGATAACTTCACACTTATTCGATCTGTAGACTTTGATGTTGCTATTTTAGCAACTTCAGAACGTGGATACGGGCTTAAACAAAATATTCACATCTGGATATCTGACAATGATTTTGTTAATGCTAACCTTATGATATTATTAGCATTTATCATTCTCGGACACAAAGAATGGAAGTCTGGACAAATCAAGATTTTCGCCGTATTCCCAGAGAGTAGAGCGGAGGAAGAGCGCAAGCAATTATTTGAATTGATCAAAGCAGGTCAACTACCTATTTCACCAAACAATATCCAGATTATTCACAGAGATCCTGACACAGAGATGAAGACTATCATTGAACAAAAATCTGCTGATGCAGATCTGACTATTTGTGGCCTTAGAAATGAAAGTATTAAGCACATTGGTGAAGAATGTTTCCACGGCTTAGAAAACATAGGCAATGTGGTTTATGTAAATGCTGCAGTCAAAAAGAATATCAAGTAAGCACTAGAGATCAATGCCCATATTCTGCATCAGGATACTGGCATTGAGGCTCTTACAAACTCCTTTTCGAAGTTTATAATCGAAAAACAACTCATTTCCTTTTATATCCACCTCCAGGCAGATATTCTCAATGAGTTCTGGATATTCTGAATCCATTATGCCAAGATCCAAGTCATGGGTTGCAACAATACCTGTTCCCTGATCTCTGATTAATTGAAGGATCAAAGCTCTGGACCCTTTGTGTCTGTCTTTTGAATTCGTCCCTTTCAATATCTCATCCAGCAGATAAAAAACATTAGATTCTTTCTGGACCAGATTAATCACTTTTCTGATACGCTTTAATTCAGCATAAAATGAAGATGTACTATCATGTAGATTATCACTGTTACGCATACTGGTAATCACCGTCAATACCGGTAGCCTGAGTCGATCTGCACAAACCACAGAACCAGCATTCGCAAGTACTATATTCAAACCCACTGTTCTTAGGAAGGTACTCTTTCCAGCCATATTCGAGCCCGTTAATAATTTTGTATGTCCTTTAGGTGGACAATCAAAATCATTACAGATTCTAGACGCATCTGTTAGTAATGGATGCCCTAATTGCTTGCCCTCCAGATTTCCTTGATCAAGCAATTCTGGAAAAACCCAATCCTTTTTATTAAAGGCAAGATTTGACAATGAATTCAGAGCCTCAAAACTTCCCATTAACTCGAACCAGTTAAAAACATCGTCTTTATAACTTGCTCTCCACTTTTCCAGTCGGTAAACCCAATATACATCCCATGCACCCAATAAATTCAAAAAGATCACAAACACATTATATCGAACATTGAGCTGAGCCAATATATAGCTTAGCTGTTTGATCGCTTCTGAGGCCTTAACCTCTTTCCCCAATTTGCTAAGTAATGCCGTATTGTAATCTGCGGTAAGATTGGCATGCTCACATACCGCAAGTATTTTGGAATAAGAACTTAGGATTTCTTCAGCCTTCCCCGTCTTTTGATGGATTAGATTAATAGGCTCTAGCAATTTTCTCAAGATCAAGACTACAGGAACAAATGCAACCAAAGTCCAAAGAGCAAGAAAATAATGATACTGTAATGCAAAGAATACAATACTACAAACAAAAGCGATAGGAGTGGCGAATCTGTAAAAACTATCCGTAATCAGATTTTGCTCAGCAAACCAATCCTTAAGCATACGCAGCTTCTGCTGATCATCTTTACTGTTCAAAGCGTAAGCTCTGTAAGTTTGTCTAAATTCAAGTTGATACTTAAGTTCAGCAACAGCTTCCTGTCTTGAAATGTTGTCTTGGCGGTCTTTTGATCCTTTTAAAAAGGATGCTAAACTATTTCGGCCAAACCAGGTTTCTGCTCTGTTTATAAATTGAAAAAGGGACTTCTCCCCAAAAATATCCAGATCAGAACTGTAATTATGCTGTTCATCCATAAAAACAGATCCATCATCAAACATTGAATAATCGTGAGCTAAGGCTGCATATTCATCCGCATTGACTTTTGCCATTGCCTGATTGAACTGCTGTAAACTCAGCATTTTCTGATACCTTCTTACCAACACAAAAAATCCAGAACATATAAGTACTGTTAACACTAGGGCAACTGCAGTTTGAAGACTAGACCAAAGATAAATCAAAACAAAGGCCATTACTAAAAAATAAAACAGGCGCAGTAAAGACAAACGACTGGCTTTACCTTTAAAAGACTTGGCAAGCATTTCAAAGTTTTGCTGCCTATATTTATAGTATTGATCTAAATGTTCTGGTATGTCAGTCAAAGCCTTGTACATATATTCCTTTTTGATACTTTTTTGTGTGCTATTTAATTCCTGCAAGCAAGATGATGCACAAACTATGATTTTTGATGAAGAAATCACAACCTTAATTGTTAAGGTATATTCTTGTGCAAACGATCCTTTGTGTCCAGTTAAAACCCCTGAAATAAACGCCTCCATTAGCGTATATGAATACGTAAATGAGCCTATTCCTAGTGAGGATTTTTTTATTCTCGGTGGAAAAACGGATATAAGCGGGACCTACCAAACAAATAGCTTAGAAGGATCGGAATATTACCTTATTCAAATAGTCACAGCGGATAGTATCGGACAAGAGCAATTGATTCGACTGGATGCGAATATGATCAATGAGGAGGAAATCTTATTTCCCTAAAATCCTTTTGAAGTAGGCTTGTTCTCTTAGGATTATTAATCCAACGAATAAACAAGATGTAATTGCTCCAATCATTAGTTCACCCAACAATGCTGGTTCCAGTATTCCTACTACTTTTACTCTGGCATAATTCAATAATACAGCCATCCCCAGATACATACCAATTTTTGCAAGGTTGTAAGGTATAGGATAATATTTTCTTCCATAGTAATAAGACAAGCTTACCATGACCAGATAACAGGCAACAGCTGCATAAGCTACACCATAATAACTGAACATTGGAATTGCAATCACAGCAACGATTGCTGTAACTATTGAACTGGCTACAGCAATGTATGCAGCAAATTGAGTTCGGTCAGTCAACTTAAACCAAACTGACAAATTATAATAAACGCCTAATAGGATATATGCAAACAGTAAATAAGGCACAACACCAAGTCCTACATACATTTCTTCATTTTGAATGATGATTTTTAAGATTGGCAAAAAGGCCATAATACCAACAAAAGCAGTGGCTCCAACCAAAACATAAAGCAATGCTGAATCCGCATAAAGTTGTCGATTATCCTCTCGATTCTTGTTGTTGAAAAAGAATGGTTCTACTGCATAGTTGTAAGCTTGAGTAAACAAACTCATAATCACCGCTAGCTTCACATTGGCAGAATAAATTCCTATCAGAGCTCTCCTGGATTCCATATCGCCATCCAAGAGATATTTGAGTAAAAGATAGCCAGCTTCTTTATTAAATACTGCGCAAAGACCAACCACAACCAATGGAAGTGTATAGCGTAGCATCTTTTTCCACAAGGAGAAGTCAAAACTTAATTTTACGCCCTTATATTCGAAAAGAAGCGACAAAAATATTAACGCACTGGCAATGAGGCCAGACCAAAATACGAAGATAACTCCTGTCCCATCTAAGTTCATTTTATCATGTAAACCTAGAAGACCTTCTGATCCATGCTTTGGAATAAACCAAAGAAAAAGCAGCACGAAAGTAAGGTTGATCAATACATTTAAAACCTTTAAAAAAGCAAACTTTCTAGGCCTGTTCTTTAATCGGAGTTTAGCAAAAGGAATGGCTGCGAGTGTGTCAAAACTAATGATCAGTACGATCAGTTTAATATAATAGGCTTGTCCTTCCAGGTTAAATGACTGAGCTATAGAATCTGAAAAAATCCAAATAGGAACGGCGAATAATAAGGTTGATACAAGTAGGAAAATAGAGGCTGTCGAAAAAGATTTTTCAAAATTGCCTTTATCACTTCCATATCTGAAGAAAGTCGTTTCCATTCTAAAGGAAAGGAAAACCATCAAAATAGCAGAATAAGTAAAAAGCTCAGTTACTAAACCATACTCCTCCTTACTGAAAATATCCGGACTGGTATAAAAAGGCGTAAGAACTACAAAGTGTAATATTCTTCCAAGAATACTTGAAATACCATAGTAAACTGTCTCGCCGGCTAATTTCTTTATTACAGACATTCTATATTTTATAAGAAAATCTTAAAACTGTTACAATATTACAACAAAAGTGGATTTTTTTTAATTTAATATCATATGCCTAATTAATAATGAATTCATGTACAGAACGTTTATACAAATTTGCTTAATCTTCTTTTCACTCCAATCATATGGTCAGGGAATTATTATTTCTGATCCTGTAGAACTGGAGTTGGATTATTATTATAATCTTTTAGGCAAACAAAACGATAAGTACTATTTCCTTAAAGGAGGTGATTTAGATTACGAAATCTTTGGCTTCGATAAAGATTTAAAAAAGCTATGGTCTACTGAATTTAAGATGGACAAAAAACGTCCAAAATTCATTGATGCAGAACTGTACAACAAGGAAATCAACGTTATTTACCATTCAGATTCCAAAAACGCTGCTGAATTAAAACTTACCAAACATGATTTGTCCGGCAACATAAGGGATACAATAAACCTTGGAACAATCTATGATAAATTAAGTATCCGTACAGATCTTGAGGTAGCCAGTTCTGAAAATAAGCGCTACAAACTGATTTGGAATCAGCAAATCAGTGGTATGGTCAATTTTTGGATCATAGATCTTGAAAAAGATTCCCTACTTGCGAGCAACAAGTTTGATTTGGAAAGACCTTTTGGTCCAAATCAATACCATAAGTTCCTAATCAGTAATAAAGGCCTTGCATACATGGTTTTGGGTGTTCATAATTATCCAAGACGCAAAACAACCCATGCCTACAAGTTATTCAAACTCAACAAAGCTGAGGATATCTTCAGAAGATCGATAGAATTAACCATGATGGGGAATTACACCGTTTCCTCTGATTTTATCTATGATAATCTAAATGATCAAATCGTTGGAGGAGGACTTTATGGGACAGAAAACGTTGAAGAAACGACCGGCGTATTTTATATGCGAATTCCACTCAATAGAAATCTACCAAAGGTGCGAGAATTCAACCCAGTCAATTTTGATGAGTACATGTTTTCCAATAAAAAGAGAGCTAAAGACCAATTCAATAATGTTCGAGTTCAGGAACTTGTATTGGGTGCTAATGGAGAACTTATTACTATATGCGAACAAGTAAAATTCAGGGTTTACAGTGACCAAGTTGTGCGAACAGCAGAAGTAAAAACGGATTTTTACTACAATAACATGTTCCTGATATCCATGAACGCTAAAGGTAAAATATTCTGGATCAATACCCTTAAGAAAAGTCAGACCTCACAAAACGACCTAGGCATCTACTCTTCATTCTTCCTGTATAAAGACCCGAGAGCTTTAAGGTTGATCTTTAATGATTATATCAATCAGAATGGAACGGTGAGTGAATATATCGTTCGGGGAGATGGCAAATACGACAGAGATATTGTATTCAATACGGAACAAAAAAATTTGGGATTAAGAATGCGTGACAGCGAACAGGTCAGCCACAACGAATTCATAATCCCAAGTGAAAACAAAAAGACAATTAAGTTAGTCTCTGTTATCTTCTAGATCCGTATTCCGGACATTTTATGTCTCCAAAGTAGTGCATTACGCCTACTCTGAAATAAGCAAAACTATCATTAGTAGAGGAATTTCCTCGTTGTCTTCCTGGTTGTGTCAGTAGGTTTTGGTCTACTCCATCAACAGGTATAGAGCGATCGGAAAGTATTGCACCTAATTCTCCATGAATTTGCTGAATATCATCTTTATCGGCATAAACAGTGGATACATCATCTAAGTAATCTGTTGCCATTCTTCTTCCTGAAAGCTCCACATTGATGCTCCAATAGTAATTGATATCAAGCTTCAAACCGAAACCATAATTGATTGCCAAACTGCTTTTTCTATATTCTTCACCCTTAAACTGCCCCTCTGTACCCAATGGTCTCAACTCAACAAGCTGACCTTCATATTCAGTCATTGGATTGAAATGTACAGTTGATAATCCAGCAAGCACATAAGGTGTAAAGAAATTATCTTTAGAGCCATGCAAATAGGGTAAGAAGTTAAATTCTAATTGCGCATTTCCCTCCAGAATAGTAGATTGGAAAGATAGGTTACGCGCCAACTCAAACAGGTTCTCTGAATCTGAATCATATGCACTCACTTCTCCATAGTTTCCAGAAAAACGCAGGCAAATACGCTCATTAAAATTAAAACGAGCAGCTACAGCTATTGCCCTTCCCGGATCAGTTAAGCGGAAATCTGTATTCAAATCTCCAAAATAATGGGACACACCGATCAATCCACCAGCTTCCCAGCCACGCTGTGCCTGTGCTGCAGAAATGGAAATAATAAAAGAAACGGCAATTATCAAATACCTCATTTTTTTCAACAGTTTAATATCAATTGTGGGATTTTTTCAAAAACTATCCACAAATATGCAAAATTATGTAGAAACCATGCTTATAACGAGTCATTAAGACTTCTCGTATAGACCTTCTTACAATTAAATTAAATTCAGGCCTGCATTAGGAAAATAGCTGTCTTTTTGTGAATATCCGGACGTTTGAGTTTTTTCCATTGATTGATATTCGCACTGCAGATAAACTCCTGAATGCCATTTAATTCAGAAGCCACAGCAAACTGGGTTGAAGGTTTTAATGCTTTTAAAGCAGTCTCGATTACGCTTTTATTTCGATAAGGCGCTTCGATAAAGATTTGCGTTTCCTTTCTTCGTGCAGAGTCCTGTTCCAATTGCCTAAGGCTGCGCTCCAGTTCACCCTTTTTATAAGGCAAGTATCCTTTAAAGCAAAATTGTTGCCCATTCATACCTGAAGCCATCAAAGCTAATAAAATAGAGGATGGTCCTACCATAGGAATCACTCGAATCCCCTGCTTATGCGCTTCTTTCACTAATTCACTGCCAGGATCTGCAACCGCTGGACAACCAGCTTCAGACATCAAACCCATGTCCTCGCCTTTAATCGCAGGCTCTAACAACTTTTTATAATCGATATGTCCTTCATGCTTATCCAACTCTTTAAAGTTCAAGGAATCAAAGTCTCCCTTGTATCCCATTGCGCGCATCATTCTTCTCGCTGTTTTCAAACGCTCCACAACAAAGTGCTTCAATTCAAATGCAGTATCTGTCACCTGCTTTGGAATAGTATC
>OMKD01000123.1 GCA_900299495.1 Sphingobacteriales bacterium | reverse complement strand
TTGCCAATGGTTTTACCGCCAACAGTCTTAGGCTTTTATTTTCTACTAGTATTTAGTCCTGAAAGTAGTTTGGGTACTTTTCTAAACCAATATTTTGACATACAATTGGTCTTCTCTTTTTCTGGTCTTTTATTGGGGTCTGCTATTTATTCCTTGCCATTCATGGTACAGCCTATACAAAACGCATTTGAACAGTTGCCTCAGGATATGTTGCAGTTTGCAAGAGTATTAGGTAAAAGCAAATGGGCTGTTTTTATGAAAGTCATAATTCCAAATGCTTTTATCGGAATCGTAACTGGTATGGTATTGAGTTTCGCACATACACTTGGCGAATTTGGTTTAGTACTTATGATAGGTGGAAATATTCCGAATGAAACCCGTGTAGCTTCAATTGCTATCTATGAATCAGTGGAATTGATGCAATTGGAGCAAGCGAACCATTACGCGCTCATACTCCTGTTCATCAGTTTTGTAGTCTTAGTATTCATCTATTCTATTGGTAGAAACTCTAAACAATTATTACGATGGTAAGCATTAAAGTGGAGAAATACCTTGAGGTCGGTGGGGCGAATAAGTTATTTAGTTTTGCCTGTACCCTTGAATCTGGATCTGCTTTAGGCATAACGGGGCCATCGGGTTGTGGTAAGACCTCCTTACTGAAAATGATTAGTGGGCTGATGAGTCCAAGGTCAGCAGAGGTTTCTATTGGACAGGTAATACTGACAGATACTCGAAAAGGAATTGAGGTGCCATTAGATAAACGGGAGGTTGCGATGGTGTTTCAGGCCCAGGCGCTTTTCCCTAATATGACCATAGCCCAGCATATCCAATTCATCAATAAAGGAGTTCAAGAGTCTGAAATAGAGCGAATGCTTCATCGCTTGCAATTGGATGAGCAGTTATTTACGTTTCCGGATAAACTATCAGGCGGGCAAAAGCAAAGATTAGCAATACTTTTAGCCTTAGTCTCTTGCCCTAAAATACTATTGTTGGATGAACCCTTTACCGCACTAGATGATCTTATGCGGGCAGAGGTTATTACCTTGCTAAAGAATTATGTAAAGGATCGAAATCTACCGATTATTTTGGTTAGTCACCAAATACAAATATTAGAGCAGTTTTGTGAACAACTTATAAAACTCCCGGCCTTATAGGTATAGCCTTTTGACACGTACCAATGGACCAGGGCATAATGCCTGATGACAATTTTCACAGGCACCTACCATTTGATTATAACTGTCTTCAAGATCTGTGTTTGAGGCCTTCTTATAAGCATCCAATGAGTTTAAGTAAGCTTGACCAAACATCTGGTACCGCTCCGATGCGACCTTGTCCGGATCTGCTGCATCGCTGGTGAAGATAGTCTGTTCCTCTGTGGTGAAGGTGTATTTCTCGCCTTTCAGGCATGCCACCTTGGCTAATAATGTCTCGTCATGGATGCTTTTCATGAATGCAGCAAGCTCCGTTTCTCCATTAGGATTCACAAAGTTTCCCTTTATTTCCTGCTTCATTTTTGTACAGGCAAGTAGGGAGTTTATTATCAATATAGATAGGATCAATAGTTTTTTCATCGCTCTTTTTTAGTAGGAGGTAGTAACATCGCTGTCTATCACTAGGTAAAAGTCTGCCTTACCCAATTCTTCTGTGTCGAAAGTGTGAATATCATCCTGAATAAGTGTGGTTATGGTCATCATATTCAGATTTGTTTGGCTTTGCTCAAGATACCATAAAATACTACTGAAGTAGTCCGAATGATAAGCACCGTTGATGTGTAAAAACAAAGATTTTTTATCCCAAAATTCAAGGATGAAATGGGCCATAGTAGCATCTTTTATAGCTTGAGCTTTTGGAAGCGTTGCTCCACCATGTCCACCCATCATACTCATCATATCTTTGTAAGGTTTTAATTCAGCGTCGTATATTATTGGTAGAGGTGCGATGAATGATTTTTCCTCATCAGAAAGGGCTTCTAGTCCTTCAAAGTCACTTTTGTAAACCGTTCGGGCAAATTTCCTTGGGATATTTGTACCTGTGTAAGGGATTTTATTTGCCTTTGCATATTCCAAGAGAGGTGCATAATCTGTTTCATAATTTCCCCAGAAACGGATCAAAGTATCCATCGCTTCCTTTGAAATTTCATTATTCAGGTATCGCTGTAGGTCTGCCTCATTATCTCGTTCAAACATTTCTACACCAATCTGTAGCTTCCTATCGGCATGTATTGCTTTAGTAAGCTCCATTTGTAACCAGTGACAAATCGGATTGTTGTGCAATTCTCCAAAGAAGACCATATCCTTTTTCTGACTAGCTTTAAGCATCTTTTTGAAGGTAGTCTTTTTGCCTTTTGCATTATAAAGCTGATAGGTTTGAAGCGTTTTTTGAGCATTTAGACCCAAGGTGCTGAATAGTACGATCGCAATAAGGAACAGGTTTTTCATACTTTTTTATTTGTATACATTAGATGTGAAACTGAAGATAGGAAATGCTAGAAAATAATAAGCAGTAAGCCTTTAAAAATCTAAAATAGAAGTGCTGCTTACTGAACTTATTTACCTATTTTTGTGCAAAATTTTGATGGATGGAAAGGATAAGCGTCTTTGACATGCTTAAGATCGGAATTGGCCCCTCCAGTTCTCATACACTTGGACCATGGCGCGCTGCGCTTGCTTTTTGTGATGAACTTAAACAAGCTGGTGTTTTTGATCAAACAGATAGATTGTTGGTACAACTTTACGGATCACTTTCTTTAACCGGAGAAGGGCATGGTACTAATATAGCTATTGTTATGGGCTTGTCTGGTACTGATCCTGTTCATGTAGATTTGAAGAAGATTCAGTCTATACCTGAGACCATTAAAACGGATAAAATCCTTAAGCTTGCTGGTGAAAAGCAAGTTTCTTTTGATTATAAGTCTGACATTCAGTTTCATAATGATCAATTCCTGCCTTTTCATTCCAATGGCATGCGTATAAGCAGTTTGACCGATAAAGGGGAGATACTTTATGAGGCAACCTATTATTCGATAGGAGGGGGCTTCTTTATAAAAGAGGACACTGGTAATGATACAAACAAAGCATTGGTAGAATTACCTTTTCCAATTGATTCTGCAGAGGATCTTTTGAGGTATTCTAATGAACATGGTTTGGGTATTGCTGAAATAGTTGCTTCCAATGAAGCGGTTTGGAGGTCTGCGGAGGCTACTGAACTAGAGCTTATGAAAATTTGGGACGTTATGCTTGAGTCAATCTATAATGGATGTCATACAGAAGGAGAACTTCCTGGAGGATTAGGGGTGAAGAGAAGGTCCTCTGAGATCTATAAAAAGTTAAATGTAAATCGATTAATATACTCCAATAAAGAGGAGTGGATAAAGGCGATATCTAAGGAAAGACCAGATTTTCAGGCTTTGGTTAAATGGATTTCGGCCTTTGCCATGGCGGTAAATGAAGAAAATGCAAACTTTGGGCGCATTGTCACTTCTCCAACCAATGGATCTGCTGGAGTTATTCCTTCAGTTTTAGCTTATTTACTGGCTTTTTGTGGAAGAGAAGGTGATCAGCAGGCGATCTCCAAATTCTTGATGACTGCTGCAGAGATAGGTTCTATCTTTAAAAAGGGTGCCACCATATCTGCTGCAATGGGAGGTTGTCAGGCAGAGATCGGTGTATCCTCTGCAATGGCTGCTGCTGCATTAACAGAAGCACTTGGTGGAAGTCCGGAACAATCGTTGATGGCAGCTGAGATTGCTATGGAGCATCATCTTGGTTTGACCTGTGATCCTGTTGCTGGCTTAGTGCAAGTCCCATGTATTGAAAGAAATAGTATGGGGGCAATGAAAGCTATTACCGCTGCCAACCTTGCTTTAGAATCAGATCCTAAAGATGCAAAGGTTAGTTTGGATAAAGTCGTCAATACGATGTTTGAGACTGCTAAAGATATGCATATCAAATATAAAGAGACCTCGCAGGGAGGATTGGCAGCACAATTGGCTACACAGATCTCAGAGTGCTAAACATTAGGTGATTCTTTTTATTTAATCACATCTGTTATTGTTCGTATTTCCGATAGTTGCTAAGTCATTATTTGGAAAGCAATTCCCTGAAGGTAAGGATTCTGGCATATAGCGTTCCAGGTTCTTATCTCGTAGACTATTCGTCAAGAATTCTAATAATGCATCTCGTTCTAAGTCGGTTAAATCTGTTATTGGCCTTATTTCCATTTCAGAATCAAGTACATTACTATTTTCGCTCTTTGCCTGAATCTTGTATTCGAGCACTTCATCCAGACTATATTTACTACTTCCATGGAAATAGCTGCCGTAATCCGCGGTATTATATAACTGCGGGACTTTAAACTTATAATTGTCAGATTCGTTCATGGTAAATCCTCCTCGACCTAGGTTTCTCTCTGCTGAAAATACTGTTGGTACCGCATCTGCATTTGCTTCGTGCATATCTTTGGTGCCAATTTTTGCAAATCGTTGACCTCCAAGGGATGGTAGATTATGACAACTCACACACTTGGTTTTATTCACATCAAAAAATAGTGAAGCTCCTAATCGCTCCACTGGGCTTAATGCAGTATCATCACCCTTTAAAAAATCTTGAAAAGGCGCTTCATTTGCATAGATGGACCTCAAGTAAGCGCTGACAGCAAATGAGAATAATCTTTCGGGATGTTCATTGACTTCTCCCTCATCAAAAGCTGCATCAAATAATTCTTGATAGCCTAGGTCATTAAGTATATAATCATTTATAACTAAACGATGTAATCCCATACCTTCAATATTCTGAGCTTCTAAGCCCATTAATCCTTCGGCGTTTACGGCTGTAGCTGGCGCAAAAAGGTTAGTTTCCCAAACATCCTGAGTATTGATGTTCATATGGGTTGCACCAAACATTCCATTCCACATTCCATTAGTTATATATGATACATTGACCATCGATAGCGGACGGTGACCCTGAACATCAGCTTCCAAATTCGGATATCCAAAAAGTAAAGTTCTGTCTAATCCATAGTCTAGTCCTCCATCGGCTATACCCTGAATATTTCCAGGGGTAAAACCAAATTCAGGAATATGACAGGTCGCACAGGAGTAGGTTTGAGAAAATGTCTGCGTGTTGTTTGCAGGGTCGAGTCCTAGAGCAGTTTCGAAAAATAGAAGCCTGCCCAGTTCCACCTTTTCCTTCGTTATGGGATTTGCTGGATCAGTATTTGGAAATGAACTATAATCTGTGGATTCGGGAAATATAAAATAATTTAGATTTCCGCCAGGAGCGTAAGTGGCTATTTGTTTCCTTAGGCTTTCTGCATCAGGATAAATATCTATTATATCATCATCAGGATTACAAGCTGAAAAGATTAATACAAATGATGCAACAAACCATACAAGGTTTGACTTTCGGGGGAGTAAATAATGCATAGTTCCGTACTTGAATTGTACAATGAGATTACAGTTCAAAATACGAAAGTCTTAATATATATCAAAATTACATATGATAATTAAGGTGTATATTAGTTACAATCATTTTGGAATGGAATAGAGAATGAGTCATTATTCGGAAAACAATTACCTGACAATACAGATTCAGGCGTGTTTTTGTTTGCCAAATTAGGATCATAAAGTCCATTTTCAATAAAGTCCAATAATGCTGAACGTTGTTCTGGGCTTAAAGAAACAGGGATGAAACTAGATGAAAGCTGACTAACGTTTTCATTTTCAGCAGTTGCAGCAAGTTTATAATCAATAACCTCTTCCAAAGAATATTTAGACGAACCATGGAAGTAAGTAAGGTAATCTTTAGTGTTATATAACTGAGGCACCTTGAACGCATGCATTTCTGATTCTTCTCCGGTAAATCCTGCTCTACCAAGATTTCTGAAATCCAATTCAGAGGTTCTTATGGATGAAGG
>OMKD01000122.1 GCA_900299495.1 Sphingobacteriales bacterium | reverse complement strand
CATCTGTACATGACGAAAGCATAATACAGGCTAAAAGCATTAGGAGGAATATATTTCTCATTATGTTCTGGTGATTTTTACTTCTTTAATTCTTTTTTTATCCACAGATATTACTTTAAATACGAACGACTTAAAGCGGAATTCAGTATTTATAGTAGGTATAGTTTTTGCTATTTCAAGTAGTAAGCCAGCGATAGAATCTGCTTCTCCACGTATAGCTTCGAAATAGTTACTCTCGATTTCTAGAATCTTGTAGATATCATTCAGTAGTGTCTTTCCTTCAAATATAAAATTGTTTTTATCCAATCGTTGATAAACTAATTCTATCTCGTCATCAAATTCATCCTTTATATCTCCAATAACTTCTTCGAGGATGTCTTCCAATGTTACTATGCCTAATGTACCTCCATATTCGTCAACTACCACAGCCAAGTGCATTCTGGAACTTTGGAATTCTTTAAGCATGATATTGATCTTCTTCGCTTCAGGAGCGAAAATCATATTATCTCTTATAAGTGCTTGCCAATTAAATGTCTTTGGTTTATCCAGAAAGGGCAATAAGTCCTTAGCGTAAAGTATGCCTGTAATTTTATCAAAGTCTTCCTCAAAGACAGGCATTCTTGAATAGCCACTATCTTTTACAATCTGTAGTACTTCACTAAAATCCATCTTAATATCTATAGCAATCACATCTACCCTGGCGGTCATGATTTGTTTGACCATCATATCACCGAAGGATACGATTCTTTTGAGAATATCAATTTCAGAGTTCTCCGTTGTATCATCAACTACCGTAAGTTCTATGGCCTGATCGATTTCTGCTCTGGATGGAGATGAGGAATCTGTTTTTTGCTCAAGTCTTCTTTCGATGAGGTTTGATCCTCTTACCAAGAAAGAAGCAAGTGGTTTAAATAACCTTAACATAATTATCAAGGGCTGAGCCATGAATTTTGCAAGACTCATTTTATTAACCTGTGCATATACTTTAGGGGTGATCTCCCCGAAGAGCACTAATATGAAGGTAACGCCAAGTATAGTGACTGCATTTGAAAGTAAACTTTGATAGCTGGATACTTCAAGTATTCCTAAGTTTTCATTAAGCATTTTGGCCGTGCTGGAAAATGCATTGTCTCCAAGGCTTTGTTCTACAATGAGATCTGAGATAAGAACAATTGCAATGTTTATAAAATTATTTGCAATTAGGATTGTTGCAAGAAGCGATCTTGGAGCCTCTTTGAGCTTTAGTATAGCTTTTGCTTGTCTGGACTCTTCGGTTTCTAGTTGTGCAAATTCATTATGTCCAAGTGAAAAGAAGGCAACTTCGGATCCGGACACTAAAGCAGAGCCAATAATTAATATTACTAATAATAAGCCATACAGAATCAGCAGTGAACTATCAACATCTTGAATGTCTTGTGCACCTTGGAAAAATAAAAAGTACAATTTATTTAAACCCCAACTGGAAGGAAGATCTAAGTCCAAGAAGAATCTCTTTAATTAAACAATTATTGTTTCAATATAGGTATAAAGTTATGAATGAAACCGTTGAATAGCGAGATTATTTTATGAAAAGTCAGTAATGAATACAAAAAAGGGCAACTAATAAGCTGCCCTTTTTTATTTAGAATGGTAAATCGTCATTCATTTCCTCTGTTGGTGCAGAAGTTTCTACCTGAGTTGTTGTATTTACTGAACTGGCTGAAGACGTAGCCATTGCAGGGCTTTCTCCCATCTCAGCTGCTTCTCTTCGGTTTATAATTCGAAGGTAATTAGCAACTACTTCTGTTGAATATCTTTCTTTACCTTCCTGATCCGTCCACTTGCGGGTTGATAATTTTCCTTCAATATAGACTTGCATACCTTTACGCAGGGAGTTCTCTGCTCTGTCAGCAAGCCCTCTCCACATAGTTACTGTATGCCATTCGGTAAGTTCTTTCCACTCATTTGTGTTTTTATCCTTATAATTTTCGGAGGTAGCAATTCTTAAACGCGCTACGCTTACCCCGCTTTCAAGGGATTTAACTTCTGGGTCTGCTCCCAGGTTTCCGATAAGTATTACTCGATTGACCATAACATTTGTAGTTTAGATTAGATAAAATTGGTTAAAGGAGTAAACTGCTTTGATAGATGTTATTTGCAATAAAATCTCTAATAACCACGGGGAAAGCAAAATTAATCAATTCCTGAAAAGATACGAATTGACTGCCCTCAATAGTAAAAGGCGATTTTGTATCTTTTAGTTCTGTTTTGTAAAACTTTGCATAAATGATCTGGTGACTTAGAGTTTGTTTACCTCCTCCCAGATAATTGATCCCGGAATTTTCTTGTATTATTCCATCTTTCTTCAGCAGTAACTCTAACTGATTCTCAGGTATATCCTTTGCTGTTTCATATAGCGGAAATTCAAACAAATTCTGCCAGATATCTTTTGCTTTACGTTCACAGATTTGAATGGTTCCCGAATCAGTATTGATAAGGTAATTGAAGTACCTTGCTTTTTTTGAGAGTTTATTTTTTTTCTTTGGCAACTCACCGATTAGGTCCTCTTTTAAAGCATAACAGTCACATCTGAAGGGGCAGATATCACAGGCTGGCTTCTTGGGTTTACAATGTGTAGCGCCAAAATTCATGATTGCCTGATTGAATGTTGCTGCCATATCTTTTGGCAATAGGACATCTGCTTTTTGCTGAAAGTGTTTTTTCCCTTCTGTTGAGTCAATAGGCAAATGGATTCCAAATATTCTGGAAAGTACCCTGAAAACATTGCCATCTACAACAGCATGTGGAAGATCATAGGCGAAGGAAGCAATTGCTGCAGCGGTGTATGCTCCTACCCCTTTGAGTTTAAGGATCTCATCGTAAGTTTCAGGAAATTTGCCATTCAACTCTTGGTGAATATGTTTTGCAGAAGCATGTAAGTTCCTAGCTCTGGAGTAATATCCCAGTCCTTCCCAGTCCTTCATAACCTGTTGTTCTGGGGCTGTTGCTAGATCAGATATAGTAGGATAGTTTGCTGTAAATTTTAAGAAGTAAGGGGTGCCTTGTTCAACACGAGTTTGCTGAAGAATAATCTCCGAAAGCCAAATGTGGTAGGGATTCTTATTTTCTTTCCAAGGCAAGAATCTTGGATTATCCTCGTGCCAACGGAGTAATTTTTTGCTAAAATCTTTGGACATATGAATATTAACGGAACAGTAGGTAATTACTTTTGTGCTTTACTTACTGTAATATAAGCGATAATACTAAAAATGATGTTTGGTATCCAAACACCTAAGGTGGCAGGAACGTTGTCTCCATTTGCAAAGGTTACGGAGAATTTGGACATAAGTATCATGGCAGCCCCTATAGATATTCCTAAAGCCAAATGAAGCCCAGTACCTCCTCTTACTTTTCTAGATGCTATAGATACTCCTAAAACACACAGTAAGAGCATACTGATAGATTCAGCAGTTCTTCTTGCCCGTTCTACAATGTAAGTTTTTGAACCACCTAAGCCTCTGTTTTTCTCGCGTTCAATAAAGTTATTCATATCTAAGGTGGTCACCATTTCTTTTTGATTTATATATCGCACAAAATCTGAAGGGTGCATATTAACAATGGTGTCCATAGTTTTTCCTCTACCGAATTCTATGGTTTCATCATTGCCATCAAAAGTATGAATGGTATAATCGTGGATCTTCCAACGATTGGGTTCTTCTATCCAGCTCACTTTTTTAGCTTGTAGTAGATAAGTCAACTGAAGATCATCATATCTACTAAGTCTAAACGTTCTTCCTGTAGAATCCTTTTTTGTATAGTTTCTGATATAGATCTTTTCGTCCGGGCTGGTATACATCTGGATATCACGTGTTTTACCCTTATCATTTTGCTCATAGATATACATGTTCTCGAAATTCAATCGGGTTTGATTCGACAAAGGCAATGTATGGTGATTGGCAAAAAGATGTAATAAGGTTAAAAATCCAGTAACTGTTAGATAGGTAAGTAGAACCCTGCGAAAAGGTACTCCAGCATTTAGGATTGAAATGATTTCCGACTGATATGCCATTCTTGATGTGAAGAAGATAATAGCAATCAGCAGGAACATTGGCCACAAGAGCATGTTAATCCAAAAAATGAAATTGATATAGTATTCGGATAGAATAACAGAGGCACTTAAGTCATGCTCTATAAACTTGTCTACCTTGTTGATGTAATCAATCGACATGGCAATCAAGGTGAAAATAAGGCAAACGAAAAAGAACGTTTGCACAAATTTCTTACCTATATACAAGTCTAGTTTTTTTATTGGCATGCTTTACAATCTTCTTGTAATCTTGGGAATCATTGCATCTTTCCATACGCTGAAAGTCCCTTCTAAGATATGCTTTCTTGCTTCTTTAACCAACCAAAGGTAAAAGGAAAGGTTGTGTATAGAAGCAATTTGAGCACCTAGGATTTCCTTAGCAGCAAATAGGTGCCTAACATAAGCCTTTGTATGTTCTCTAGATGTAGCAGCAGTGCTATTTGGATCCAAAGGTTCATGAACATCTTTCCACTTGGCATTCTTTATGTTGATTATACCTTCTGAGGTGTAAAGCAGACCATGTCTGGCATTTCTGGTCGGAAGGACACAGTCGAACATATCGATACCCAACGAGATACATTCTAAGATATTGGCTGGTGTTCCAACTCCCATAAGGTATCTTGGTTTATCCTTTGGAAGGATTTGACAAACGTGATCGGTCATTGCATACATTTCTTCCGCCGGTTCACCTACACTAAGACCTCCAATTGCATTTCCTTCCTGCTCCATAGACGCTATGAATTCTGCAGATTTTGCTCTTAGGTCCTTATAAACAGATCCTTGTACAATTGGGAAAAGGGTCTGTTTATAATCGTATAGAGGCGTAGAATTATTAAAATGATTCACACATCTTTTTAGCCAACGATGGGTCATTTCCATGGATTTTCTGGCATACTCATAAGTACACGGATATGGCGTACACTCATCGAAAGCCATAATGATATCCGCTCCTATACTGCGTTGGATATCCATAGCAAATTCAGGAGTGAAAAAGTGCTTTGATCCATCAATATGCGATCTGAATGTTACTCCTTTTTCTGTTATTTTCCTTCGTTGACTTAGTGAATAAACCTGAAAACCGCCACTGTCTGTTAGTATCGGTCGATCCCAGTTTATGAATTTGTGTAAACCACCCGCATTTTCAAGGATGCCTGTGCCTGGCTTCAGATACAGGTGATATGTATTTCCAAGGATTATTTGAGCCTGAATCTGTTCTTTCAGGTCTCTTTGTTGAATCGTTTTTACTGTGCCAATAGTGCCAACAGGCATGAATATAGGTGTTTCAATATCACCATGATCTGTCTTTACAAGACCAGCTCTTGCACTACTTTTCTCGTCTTTTGAAATTAGCTTGAAATCCAGAACGCTTAGTTTTAGTTTAAAAGGATTACAAAGGTAATAAAGAAATAATAAAAGAAAATCAGGAAGTAATACTAGACACGATTTCGATGCCTATCCAAATTCATTAGGATGCCCATAAGCATAGAAAAACCAAGGAGTGAAGATCCTCCTTTACTTATGAAAGGTAAAGGAATTCCAATCACCGGTGCTAATCCCATGGTCATGCCAATATTGATAAAGAAATGTATGAAGAGTATGCAGGCAACTCCGTATCCAAAAATTCTTGCAAATGAGGTTTTCTGTCGTTCTGCAAGTTTTATAATTCTAAGGATTAAGAGAATAAAAAGGATTATGATTCCTGCTGAACCGATGAACCCTTGCTCCTCTCCAATTGTACAAAAGATAAAGTCAGTTGTTTGCTCAGGTACGTGGTTTCCTGCGGTAAGATCACCCTGGAAAATACCCTTACCCTGTATACCTCCAGAGCCGATAGCAAGTTTGGATTGGTTTAGGTTGTATAATGAGCCTTGTGGATCACATTCTGAAGGATTTAACCATACGTTTATCCTGTCTTTTTGGTGAGGTTTGAGATTTTCAAATGAAAAGTCCGCAAGGTAAACAACCCCAGAAGCTATTATTCCTGCAAAGAGTGTTACCAATGGAAGCCTCAGACCTTTTTTTCCAATAAATGCAAAGGTCATTATGGCATATGCAATAAGCATGCCATACAAGTAGTAAAGCGGGGCATTTTCAAATAAAAAGTAGACCGCAGAGATAATGGCAATCAGAAGCAGAAACCAAATATTTCTCTTGGATTGTTGACTTGCTAAAAATACAGATGCGGAAATGGCGATTAGTGCAATTATGTCAAGTGCATCAAATCGTAATCCTAATATCAAAAGGATTAATGTTACGATACCTGTGATTAGGAAATTCGCTGGGAAGCCTTCTCTGTAAAGAACAATAAAGAAAGCAAAGAATACAAGTGCAGAACCTGCATCGGGCTGCAAAAGTATGATCAGCATTGGAGCCATAAACAAAGCTATGGAAATAGCTTGAGTCTTTACTTGCTTCAATGACATGGAATAAGATCCTAGGTATGCAGCAAGAGCCAAATTGGTAAAGACTTTAGCTAATTCTGAGGGTTGAAGAGAAAAAGAGGCAATTCGATACCAGGATTTAGCTCCTTTAATTTCAACTCCAAATAAGAGTACTCCAAGAAGTAGTATTATTCCGACGGCATATAAAGGATAGGCAAGATTGACCCAGAATTTTCGATCTAGTGCAGCACAAACAAAAAATACAATCGAACTGATAACGATCCAGATACTTTGAGAACGAACAATATTATTACTAAAGATATCTGAAAAAGAACTGAGATTTATTTGATCAGCTTCAACAGAGAGAATCATTAGCCAACCGATTAGGACTAGTCCGAAATAAAGTGATACACTGATCAGATCAATTTTTTTTCCTATAACATTAGCCATTTGCTCTTGACCTGGATTAGTTTAAGAAGGTTGTTTTCTTTAAGTTACTGGATTTTTTACATATAGCTGATGGGAACTCTTCCTGTACCAAATAAAGAACTCGGATTGCATCTTCTCTTTTTAGAAAAGCACCAACATTGACTTTGTAATACGGTCTTTCATGAACCCAATCAGACTCTAAAGATGGAAATAAGTTGCCAAATTTATTCATTTGATATTCCAGTTCGGTTCTGTCAACCGTGGACAATAATTGTATTTGCCAACCTTGCTGAAATTCATTTTGCTGATTGATATCAAGAATCTGGGTAAGGAAAGATTCTACCTTAGGTTCGTATTTTAAGGTATACTCTGTTTTGCTATCATTGTTTTGCGCAAAAAGGCCTTGAATAGCAAATAGTAATATTATTGAAAGTAAGGCAGCTTTGGTCTTAAACATCTTGGAAGTATTTTAATCCTTGATTGATAATCCATCAGGATTATTAAATATAAAACAAAGGGGACTATTTTAAGCAACTGTCCCCTAATATATTTTGAGTTATTTCTTTATTAAATCATATTCATACAGGATGAAGATCCAATTCGATTTGCGCCAGCTTCAATAAGAGCATTCACAGCTGATGTATTTCGGATTCCGCCTGATGCTTTGATTTTTATTTCCTTTGGTAAAAGGTTTCTAAGTCTGGAAATGTTCTCAGGAGTGGCTCCTGTTCCAATGACTCCGGTTGAATTTTTTACAAAATGTACTTCACTTTCGATACAAAAGTCACAAACTCTTGCGAGCTCGTCATCTGTTAATAAACTCTCTTCTACAATAAGTTTTAGGGTTTTACCTCTCATGCCGGCACTTCGGGACATAGTATCTATATCATTTCGAACAAAAGAAAAATCCTCAGATTTTAATGCAGCTAAATTTATTACCGCATCTATTTCATCTGCTCCATGATCTATTGCCCATTTAATTTCTGCCGCTTTTGACACCGTAGGGCTATATCCGTAAGGGTATCCAATTGCAATAGCAAGCTTCACGTCTGATTCCTTAAGAAGCTTAGATGCAAATGAAGCAAAGTATGGATTGATACACACTGCTGCAAAATTATTTGCAATGGCTTCTTCACATAATTTCTTTATGTCATCAGAAGATGCCAGTGGATTCAATAAAGTATGATCTAAGTAATTGTTTATATCCATAAATATTTAAGCGTAGAATGCATTATTAAGTCAAACGCAAATAAAAAGTTTGTAGTTCGGATTATGGATTTAAAGGGTGATTTTATGACAAACCAAACCATTAAAAAAGAGAGAAAATCAATATTTCTCTCTTTTTATGGTTTAAAGCGTGTGGTTGACCGTATGGCCAACTTCTAAAAAGCTTATTCGTTAGTGATGAACCATCCTTGATCTAGGTAGCTTTGTGCTTTCTTATATTTCAAGACTTTAACTTCCTCACCTCTTCTGATGGTAACAACATCGTTACGACCAACTTTTTTCTCTTCTCTTTTTACTGTAGTAGGCTTTGAGCTTCTTTGACCTGCAGACATAGCGGCTTTTCGTCGAGCTATTTCTTCTGCACTCTTATTGGTTTCACCCATGTTTATTTTTTCCTGTTTTGCTTCGGTCAAAGTAGATCCATCTGCGAAAAGGATGGTTCCTTTAGACAAATAGGATGTCACCTCTTCGTTAATAGATAAAATCAGGTTCTCAAATTGATTATATGCTCCTAGTTTATATTCAACCAAAGGATCTTTTTGTGCAAAAGATGCCGCTCTAGAGGTTTCTTTAAGTTCATCCATAGAACGAAGGTGCTCTTTCCACTTATTATCAATGATAGCAAGTGTGATCGTCTTTTCGATATCCTTTACAATAGATTTACCTTCTGTTTCTACAGCAGATTTTAGATCTGCAGATACTTGCAGTCTACGATTACTTCCATCAGTGAAAGGAATTGCAATACGCTTGTATCGGTTACCCTGAGCCTCATATACGCTCTTAGCCTGAGGATATACAGCATCAATGATCATTTGTTCCTTTCTCTGAAGGAAAGAACTGAACTGATTATTGAACTCTTCAATAATGTCTTCTGAAGAACTGTTCAGGAAGTTTTCTTCACTGATATCCGGCGTGAAGCCCATGAAGGTTAATGCAGATTGTTTGAAATCTGTGTAGTTCTTTTGAGCTTGGTGGATTTCAACAATGTTTGAAGTTATTGAATTAAACATGTTGTTTAAATCAATGGCCAAACGTTCTCCAGAAAGTGCATTATTTCGCTTTGAATAGATTGCTGAACGTTGGATGTTCATCACATCATCATATTCCAGTAATCGCTTACGAATACCAAAATTGTTTTCCTCTACTCTGGTTTGTGCCTTCTCAATGGAGCGGGTCACCATACTATGTTCAAGAACATCCCCCTCTTTATGACCAAGGGTGTCCATGTATTTGATTAATCTTTCAGACTGGAATT
>OMKD01000121.1 GCA_900299495.1 Sphingobacteriales bacterium | reverse complement strand
GATCCAAAAGGTTTTAGCCCACTGGTGCTTTCTACTTACCTCGGTTTTGTTGATATAGCCAAAGCCTTAATAGATGCAGGTGCAGATGTAAATCTGCAGGACAAGGTTGGCAATACGGCATTGATGGGAGTCTGTTTCAAAGGAAATATAGCAATCATTGAAATGCTATTGGATGCGGGTGCTGATATAAATATCCTTAACCAGAATAATAGCAGTGCCTTGATTTTTGCTGCTTCTTTTGGACAAGAAAAAGCGGTTCGCTACCTAATCGATAAGGGAGCTAATATTCATCCCAAGGACCAAACAGGTCGCAATGCTCTAGACTACGCCCGAGAGAAAAAAATGGGGTCCGTGGTAGAAATGCTGCTTAGTATGTCGCCTAACGGATGATAAATAAAGTGATTAAGTAACCTTTTTAGTTGCTTTTATGTTATATGTATAGAATTCAATGATTCAATCTATCTGATTTTGAGCTTTTTAGAACATGTATTTCCGCTAATTCTGTCTGAACAGGTTAAAGACAGATTCGAACGAATAATCCTTTGGGGAGCCATAGTCTCTTTTCTGGTGCACCTTGCCTTGATATTCTTTAATCAAGTTGGCTTATTAAAAATTGATAATGGTCCAGGCTTATTGACTAATCCAATATCAGCCATTTACACGCCATTTTCATTCATCCTGATCTATGAGATCTATCTGTTGATTTATTATATACCAAGATCAACTACAACATATATTACCAAGCAGTATGAGATTATTACGCTCGTTATTATACGAAGATTATTCAAGGATATGTCTAATCTTGAAATAAGTTCGGATTGGTTTACGCTGAAGTATGATCTTCAATTCACCTATGATACGATCACCTCTGTAATACTATTCTATTTAATTTATTTGTTTTTCAAGAATGATAAGCTTATCAGAAGAAAGATCATCGTAGATGAATCTGCCTATTTACATCGCTTTATCTTCTTTAAGAAAGTACTTGCTTTCTTCCTTGTACCGATTCTGATTATATTGGGTATTGTAAGTTTTTTCGATTGGTTTTTACATCAGATACAACCTTCTGCAGGGTCTTTAGAGTCCTTTACAGACATCAATAATGTTTTCTTTGATGAGTTCTTTACCATTCTTATTATTGTGGACGTGATTTTATTGTTGGTGTCGTTTTTTCACACCGATAAATTTCACAAGGTTATTCGAAATTCAGGTTTCGTTATTTCGACTATCCTAATTAGAATGTCGTTTTCTGTGGAGGGAATTATGAATAATTTCCTAATCATAGGAGCCGTGTTATTTGGTTGGTTGATCTTGCTAATCCACAACAAATTCGAAAATCTCGAAAAGAATCAGGGAATTGTCAATAAATAATTATTGAGGTACTAAGCCAGCTTTCATGGCGTTTATTAACAAATTCAGGTTTTAAAATAAATAAGTAAAGATGAAGAAAACGCTCATTTTCTCAGGACTCATTGCTCTCGGTGTGAGTTTACTAAGCATGTTGGTCTTCACGCAATTGACCAAGCAAGAATCCAAAGAGTTAACAATCAATCATCGTACAGGGCTTCCTGCAAAGCAAGCAGTGTACACACTTGATGAATCTGGTAATCCGGTGGAATTAAATTTCACCAATACAGCGGAAGCTGTGCTCGATGGAGTGGTTCACATCAAATCCACACAAATGGTTGCCGCTACTCGCGGAGGATCGCCTTTCGGAGATATGCCAGATATGTTTAGGGAATTCTTTGGGGATGGTTTTTTTAACCCAGGTATGCCAGGTGGTAATCAACCTATGGTAGGCACTGGCTCAGGAGTTATCATCAGCGAAGATGGATACATAGTCACAAATAATCATGTTATCGCAAATGCAGATGATATTGAAATATCACTTCAAGATAATCGGATCTACAAGGCAGAGGTAGTCGGTACAGATCCGTCAACAGATTTAGCATTGTTGAAAATTGAGGAAAAGAATCTTCCAGTTGTTGAGTTTACCGATTCTGATAAAGTAAATGTGGGACAATGGGTCCTGGCAGTTGGTAACCCAATGGGACTGAATTCAACAGTTACTGCTGGTATTATAAGTGCGAAAGGAAGAAATATAAATATCCTAAAAGATCGATATGCTGTGGAGAATTTTATACAGACGGATGCAGCCATCAACCCTGGAAACAGCGGTGGTGCTTTGGTAAATCTAACTGGTGATTTGGTGGGTATCAATACGGCAATTGCTAGTACAACAGGTAGTTTCTCTGGATATGGATTTGCTATTCCCGCAAATATAGTATCCAAGGTAGTGACTGATTTGAAAGAATACGGAATGGTTCAACGTGGTGTTCTTGGTGTGTTCATACGATCAGTTGATGGCAATTTAGCCAAAGAAAAGGATCTAAATTATACACAAGGTGTTTATGTGGATAGTCTGATTGCAGCGAGTGCTGCAGAAGAAGCTGGTGTATTACCGGGAGATGTTATTCTTGAAGTAGAAGGAGTACCTGTGAAAAGCTCACCTGAACTTCAGGGGATGATCGCAAGATTCAGACCTGGCCAAACGGTAAATTTATTGGTTGACCGATCAGGAAAGATCCAAACTATTGGAGTGGTTTTGAATAATGCTCAAGGCAATAAGGATTTGGCAACAAAGGAAGATAAGGATTTAGAGAATTTACTTGGGGCTGACTTCAGAGGGCTTTCAGAAGAGGAATCTGAAGAATTAGGTCTTAGTGGTGGTGTTGAAGTTTCAAGGCTGTACTCTGGTAAATTATCTAAGTATACTCAGATCCGAGAAGGATTTATCATTACCAAGGTTAATGACAAGGATGTAAATGATCCTGCGGACATTAGCGCTATTCTTCAGAATGTAGAGGGAGGTGTCATGCTCGAGGGCAGATATCCTGGAATGACTGGTAATTATTATTATGCCTTTGGATTATAATCGAATTAAAAAGCTCAACAGTAAATCTGTTGGGCTTTTTAATTGTAGAACCGATCCATTACAAATACATGTGGTAGGGTGATAGAAGAAATTAATATCAGGAATAAATAACCATAGGGGAGATTGAGTAAATCAAAATAAATCAATCCAATCAGCATGGCGATTCCAAATAAAGACACTAGGGTATAAGGTAAAAGCAGAAGTAAAAAGCTTTTCATAG
>OMKD01000120.1 GCA_900299495.1 Sphingobacteriales bacterium | reverse complement strand
GGTTCTATAAAGAAGACATTAAAAGCCTTGCCTATTTCAGATGATGATTTCTTCGAACCTTTCTTACCGAATGCAGAAACGGTTGAAGATTTTGGTATGCACTTACTAACTCATGTGTATGAAAAAGATTTAGAATACAACGAATTAATCAAACCATTCCTTGAAAATTGGGATTTCGAGCGTATGGCGATTATAGATAGAATCAGCCTTAAACTGGCTATTGCTGAGTTTATGGAATTCCCTTCCATACCTACTAAGGTAACATTGAATGAATATGTAGATCTATCAAAATCCTACAGTACCGATAAGAGTAAGGAATTTGTAAATGGTATTCTGGATCGAATGCTTAAGCAAATGCTGAGTGACGGAAAAATAAACAAAGAAGGAAGAGGCTTAAAAGATTAAGCCTCTTTTTTTATTTAACTAAAAAAGTTGAGGTGCTATACTAAAGATCTAGTTTAAATGTAGCCGTAGGATTAGACAAAATAAATAAAATCAGAATCCTGGAAAGTTCATAGGTTGATTCTGTATTAAAATATGCATAACTCAAAGCTCTTGTGGATTCTTTTATCTCCTCATGGGAAAGATCAATAGCCGCCTGAAGTTCGTTCGAGACGTATATCTCTAAGCGTTCACTCTGATTATTCGCTTTGATTTGTCCAACAGCCTTATTGTTTTTATAGATAAAACGTCCATCCGGTAAGAGATTACCCCAAAAGTTACTTCCATTCCAAATACTCACATAATCAGGTCTTATCCAATAACTATATACCCCATCCCTTGAAAATATTTTTAGGGCAACATCTTCAGACGATCTTGAAACCACATCTTCAATAGATACAAATAGAGGTTCGTGATAGATATTGGATAAGCGAAGCACCTTAGGCTTACGTCTCCTAGATTTTTGAAGAACATCAACTTTCAAAGAAAGTAATTCGAATTCCTTTTGTTGCGTTGATACCAGGTTCACCTTGAAGGCTTTTACCTCTTCCGTAAGTTGGTTTATTTTATCGGTAAAAGCGCGTTTACGTTTTTTTTCTGCGGTTTCAAACCCTAATAAACCCCCAATAATATTTAAGAACCCGTTTTTACTCATACTTTAATCCCGAACGCTTGTTAAAATAATTCTGATCTTTCTGAGCTCGGTCTGATATTCGTTTACGAAACACGCTTAACTCCACTCGGAAAGCTTTTTCCTGTTCACTATGAAAAATTGTATTCAGACTATCCAGCTCAGTAAGAATCTTTTCAGACTCATACCAAAAAGGATTTTCCATTGAAAAAAGCGCTTCTGCGGTCTCCTTCCAAAGCTTGTTGAAGAAGGCTTCTCCTACCCCACTATTTCTCAATGAATCAATTGATCGAAGACGATCAAGATAACCAAAATCACCTAAATTGTTATATATATTCGACCCATCTATAATATACTGGGAAGAAAGTGGGTATTCTATACTATCAATGGGAAAATACTGACATTGCAAAGCAATAAACTTTCGGAAAACAGATGCTTCTTGTTTACTTGTTTGACTACTCAAAAAACCATAATCTAAATTTACCTTACAGAACAAATCATCACAGTCCCAACTGTAAAAAGGATACTTTTCAATTAATAGCTGCACATCAACTTCAACCTGTAGAGGCGTTCTACTGATGTCCTTTTGTAATACTTGTAGTAGATTAAATTGCTCCATTGCCTGGTGATCCCCAATGAACCAGGATATTCTTTGTAAAGAATCCAATTGAATCTGAATAGATTCTCCAAAAGTAGATTGATCGATTTTTTGACTTAGATTTTGCTCTTCTACTGAATCAAAATCTTGTTTAACGGAAGTCTTGGTCTCTTTATCTATACAACTTGTTACAGATAGAGCTATGGACAACAGGAATATTCGTAGTTTCATACAGAATGGTAACAAAAAAAAGCCATTGTACGAAACAATGACCTTTTATATTTTTTTTCAATTTGAAATTATCCCAGATAGGATTTGAGATTATTTCTATTGACTGAATTTCTTAATTTACGGATTGCACGTTCCTTGATTTGACGAACACGCTCACGCGTAAGATTATATCGTTCTCCTATCTCTTCCAGTGTCAGGGATTTTTTCCCGTCTAGACCAAAATAGCAGGTAATCACCTCAACCTCTCTTTCTTTAAGAGTAGATAAGCCCTGAGCAACCTCTTCTTTAAGAGAGTTGGCCATTAATTTATCATCTGGATTGAGATCCATATCAAGATTCATAACATCCAGCATAGTAGAATCACCATCTTCACCGCTTATCGGAGCATCGAAAGAAACATGTCTTCCTCCCCCTTTAAGCATGTTGGCTATTTCCTTTGGAGTCATATTTAATAGATCGGCTAGCTCTTCATGAGTTGGTTCACGTTCAAACTTTTGAACAAATGAAGAAAAAGCTTCATTTACTTTGTTGTAAGAACCTACTTTATTTAATGGCAAACGCACGATTCTAGAATGTTCAACTATCGCTTGCAAAATAGATTGACGGATCCACCACACCGCATACGATATGAATTTAAATCCCTTAGTTTCATCAAATCTTTTTGCCGCTTTCATTAGTCCAACATTACCTTCGTTGATTAGATCAGAAAGTGCAAGCCCTTGGTTTTGATATTGTTTAGCCACCGATACTACGAATCTTAGGTTAGCTCTTGTTAATCGATTCAAAGCTGCTTCATCGCCTTCTCTAATGCGTCTTGCCAAATTAGCCTCATCCTCTGCAGTAAGCATACTAATCTTACCAATATCATTCAAGTACTTATCCAATGCGAGCGACTGTCGCGAGGTAATTTTGTTTGTAATTTTAAGTTGACGCATATTTAATTTGTTTTGGGTAATTTGAATATGTTATGGAATGTGTTGATTGTCAGTAATGATTAAACCTTGTGTTTATATAAAAAGTTCATATTAACAGTTTTTTTTATACAAAATTAAAATTCAGCAAATCATTAGAATAAAAATCGTTCAATCAGCAACGCTAGAAAATATAATTAATTGTTTTTAGAAATCATCAAACAATAAGTCCTTTTAATTGCTATTTGACAAAAACAAAATAAAAAAAAATACTCGCATCTTTTGAATGCGAGTATTTAGGGTATTTCGAGAATTCTTAATTATCTCTTCTTGGTGGTCTGTCATCTCTTCCACCATCTCTGCGGTCATCGCGACCACCACCTCGGCGATCATCTCTACCACCTCCGCGTCTCTCATCGCGTCTTCCACCGCCACCACGACGGTCATAAGAGCGACGGTCGCCACCTCGGCGATCCCCACCACCTCGGCGATCATCTCT
>OMKD01000119.1 GCA_900299495.1 Sphingobacteriales bacterium | reverse complement strand
GAAGAGACAAAAGAGAAATCTGCACTGGATTTTATATTAAATCCAATCATTACCGGACTTTGTAAATCCATGGATCGCAGTCGTTCGAAATAGGCTTTCGATTGCTCCATTGATTTATTTTGGCCGGTTGTACTTGCACTACTTACCGCGTATAAAAACAAGCCGCCTTGCTCATCCATCTGCCTGATTCTTACATCAGAAGTTTGAGGACAGACCATGAAGATCATAGACAAGCCGTAGGTTTCAAATATTGCTTTGTACTCCCCTATGTAAATATCAAAAGGAAGATCTGGCAGGATCAATGCCTTGATTCCTACTGCTGCACATCGTTTACAGAAGTCCTCCAAACCATAGGTCAGAATGGTATTAAAATATCCCATACCGATAAGATCCATAGAAAGATCAAGTCCCTCCAATTGATCAAATATCAGATCAACAGTAATTCCATTTTCAAGAGCTTTGGCACTGCTTTCCTGAATAACGGACCCATCGGCCAGAGGATCAGAATACGGAAAGCCTACTTCAGCCATTTCCACTCCTTCAGCATCCAGTGTTTTCAGGATCTTTGGTAAACTGTCAATTTCAGGATAACCTGCAGTTACATAAATATTGAGTAGCCCTTTAGTCGCTTGGGCATTTATTGTTGAACTTTTCATTTATCCATGTATTTTATGATGGTTTGTAAATCCTTATCCCCTCTCCCACTCAGGTTAATCACAACCCGATCATCCGCTTTGAATTTTATTTTTTCCAATAACGCAAAAACATGAGCCGTTTCAATAGCAGGAATAATTCCCTCCAACTCGGAGAGTTTAAATACCGCGGCCATTGCTTCATCATCTGTTACCTGCATATATTTAGCTCTCCCTGTATCAGCTAACCAAGCATGTTGAGGTCCAATACCTGGGTAATCCAAACCTGCTGAGATGCTGTGAGGCTCCACAACCTGACCATCCTTAGTTTGTAGTAACTTCGTCATACTTGCATGTAATACTCCTTTTGTTCCCAACGCAATTGTTGCAGCAGTCTGATCTGTTTCAACACCCAAACCTGCAGCCTCTGCACCGATCAACTGGACAGATTCTTCATGGATAAAATGGTAAAAGGCACCTATTGCATTAGATCCACCACCAACGCATGCCATAACATGTGTTGGTAATCCATTTAGCTGATTTTTGATTTCCGCACTGATAACAGACTGCAAACGTGCAACCATATCCGGATAAGGATGAGGGCCAACTGCTGAACCAATTACGTAATGGGTATCTGTAGGATTATTGATCCAATCTCGTATAGCTTCATTGGTTGCATCTTTAAGTGTCTTACTGCCCGAGGTTACCGATCGGACTTCTGCTCCAAGAATCTTCATCCTTGCAACATTAGGTGCCTGGCGCGCAATATCTTTTTCACCCATGTAGACAATACATTCCAAACCTAACAAGGCGCAAGCAGTTGCGGTGGCAACTCCATGCTGTCCAGCACCTGTCTCTGCAATTATTCGTTTTTTACCCAAACGATTAGCCAGCAGAACCTGACCTATTGCATTATTGATCTTGTGTGCACCCGTGTGACACAAATCCTCCCGCTTTAGATAAATCTGGGTACCAAAGTGCTCACTTAATTTTGATGCAAAATATAATGGAGTTGGTCTTCCAACATAATCTGCCAAAAGCTGATCGAATTCCTTTCTAAAAGACTCGGAAGATAGAATTCCAATATATTGCTCCTTTAGTTCTTCGATGTTTTTATATAGAATCTCTGGGATAAATGCTCCACCATATGGACCATAAAATCCTCTGTTATCGATTGAATAACTCATACGATTGTTGATTTTTCAATGCAGTAAAAAATTGATTAAGCGAATCTGTATTCTTCACACCAGGTTCAGATTCAAACCTGCTATTTAAGTCTATCCCAGCAAACATTGGATGATCAACTTTCTTGATCAATGCTGCATCCTCGGGACCTATTCCCCCACTTAGTATAAATGGGGTGTTTCCTTTATATTGATTGATTATGGTCCAGTCAAATTTCTTCCCAGACCCACCATAGTTTTTGGTATTGGTGTCAAACAAAAAATAATCGCAAAGTCCATTAAAAGCATCCAATTGCTGTTTTTGAATCCCTGCTTTTCCTATGCGAAACACTTTAATTATTTTTAATCCAGCTGCTTTTATGGTCTGTATATAATCCAAAGACTCATCTCCATGAAGCTGACAATAATCCAATCCTAATAACTGGCTGTATGCTAAGACCTGATCGATAGGTGCATCAACAAATACACCAACCTTTTCAGCATTGGTATCAAGCTCCTGAATGGGCTTTTCCATGCGATTCAGATCCAAACATCTTGGAGATTTTTCATAAAAGATGAATCCTAGTAAATCCGGATTAAATACCTGAATGGCCTGAAGGTTTTCAGGATTATTAAGTCCACAAATCTTCACCTTCATACCTTGATCGATTTTAATTCACTGACCATTTTACGAAGGGCATCTCCAGGATATTGTTGTCGCATAAAATGACTTCCAATCAAAAATCCACGGAATCCATAAGCTTTTAAGTCAAGAATATCTTGAGCCGAGGTAATCCCACTTTCGCTGATCTTAATGAAGTGATCTGGAATGAGGGAACTCAGATTCTTACTGTTTTGCAAGTCGATACTAAAATCATTCAAATTCCTATTGTTCACCCCAACCAGATCAACATAATCATTGAGATGGCTTTCTATTTCATACTGATCTCTGACCTCCAGTAAAACCTCCAATCCGAGAGATTTTGCCAGCTTCGCCAGATTCAAACATTTAATGGGATCTAAACAAGCTGCAATCAACAGCAGACAATCTGCACCAATGGACTTGGTTTCTACCACCTGATATTCATCAATGATGAAATCCTTTCTAAGGATGGGACAAAAGTTAAAGGAACGAGCCTTTATCAGGTCTTGATTAGAACCTCCGAAATAACTTCTGTCAGTCAATACAGACAAAGCAGATGCCCCCGCTTGCATATACTTAATACTCAAATCCTCAATTGGAGTTTTTACATTCAAATCCGAAGCACTGGGTGCTTTACGCTTGATCTCCGCGATGATGCCAGAACGCTGTGG
>OMKD01000118.1 GCA_900299495.1 Sphingobacteriales bacterium | reverse complement strand
TCTGGTAATTGCCCCATCCAAATACATCATAGCTGTCTCCAGGATAAAATTCAGCTGTACCAACATCTAAAGCAGCACTATCCGGAATCCTGTCATCTCCCCAATTACAAATTTTGGATTGTCCTGTTTTGTAACTCTTCCAAGTTCCTTTGAACTGATTGTTTTTATATCCATCAGCCCCAAAGGACAGGGCATCATAGGTTAATTCACCTTTTTCATCTATATAGAAATTAGTCTTCAAATCTCCCTTAAAAACACCCGTACCCTTTTTAGAAGCATCCTCAAAAAACACATACTTGCCTTTCAGAAATCCTTGTTTCAAATTCGGCACATCCCCTTTCTCATATAGTCTCGACTCCGTAATTGTTATCTGCCCCTGAAAGCTACATATATTATTTTTCACTCGTGTTTTCCCATAGACAAAATACACGAATTCATTCTCCGGGTGTTTAATAACTGAGATTAGACGTATATGAAACCTCTGAAAATTTTCTCCTATAAAACCAAGTGGTTCTGATCTTTCAAAAGTAGCGGTATCACCATAGATTTGAATCTTTTCCAATGTCCATAAATCTGAAACATCATAGGTTTTTATGTCTGCTGTGAAGTCAAGAGTATTGTTGACTTGTCCTTGTAGAGAGATCCCAATAAATAATAGAAATAATAGCTGAATACGCTTCATGATTTTTTAGAGATTTGTTTATTTATAGATTATTCGAATTTGAAAAAACATTCGGTTAATCCCTAGCAATCTTTCTTCAGGGTGTATCCTATATGCAATCCTATTCTATTAAATACTAAATCAAGTAAATTAATAAAAACACCGCAGACAGGTATATCCATAAACAACTAAAAACAATATGAACAATTGTCTCGAATACCTTCCCTTTCCATAAGGTTGAAGAGTAGACAAAAAATTGAAAAAATAGTCTACACACCCAAAAAACACCCAATCCCAAAGAGATTTTTTTCCCGAACTCTGTTGATGTTAATTCCGAGGCTGAAGACAGACAAAGTATACCCATTAAAAAAACCGTTACGGCAATAAAAAAGGTGTGTACCCCCATCATTTGCTTGTTGATCAAACTAAGGGTATTCAATTCTTTTTCCCAGTTGAAATATTTTGGAAAAACGGAATGTGCTAATGCTAAAGCCATCAATAGAACTCCTATAATTTTAAGGTGTATTTCCATGCTTATCTACAATTAAATATGGATACAAAAGGCGTAAATTTCATTTCATGAACTGAAGAATATCCAGATGCATATAATACACTTTGCCATGCCTTCTTTGAAAAGAAATGGGTAAAACCAATTGAAAAGGCGAGAAAATTGGGAAGGTCTCTTAAATGCTCCACCAGTATCACGCTTCCATTTGATTTACATACACGCTTACACTCTTTGAAAAACTGTATCTGTTCATCCTTGCTGCGAATTTCGTGTGCAGCAAAGATTAAAAATATATGATCAACTGAATGATCTTCCAGAGGAATTTTATTTGACACGATCTGTTCCGTATTTGGATATAATACACTTACTTTCCTTGCTCGGGCTATTGCAGGTTCAGTATGTTGCTGTTCATCGTAAAAGTCGTAAACCTGAAGTTTTGAATTAGGCAATTTACGTTTGATAATGAAGCTTGTTTCATCAAACCCTGCATTAATATTCAGATTTATGTTTCCCTTATCATCAGTTATATCTATCTTCTTCAACCAATCTAAATCATAAAATTCTGAATAATCATAGACATACGAAGAAACGAATAAAGGCATCAAGAGACCGTATGCAAAACCCATAATGACCAAGAAGAATACGTTTTGATTCCAATTGACAACAAATTGGCTCAACGCTATAGATGCAAAGACTATCAGTCCAAATACATAGAAATGTCTATTAAAGCTCAAGACGTTTAGAAGTCCCTGGTATTTATGTCTTTTCAATTCCATTTTTCAACCTTACCTTTTTCCCAGTTATATGGAACATTTTTTATTTCAAAAGCTGAGGCTAATACGATATCCTGAAGGTTCAATTGGTTTAAATATTCAAAATGATACCGTTCCACCTTTATGGGAGATGGCTTCCATTTTTGTCGAATCCCCAGAATGGTTAAAATGGTTTTATCAGAAGAGTTTACCGTAAAGGTATGCGGTAAGGGTCCAGCGAATTTACGAGCGTCCTTCCAATCTGTGAAAGGTGAATGTTCAGGTATAGGAACATCATCTGCTTGTTGATTTATAACAAGCTCAAAATTAGATTGATCAGATTTTATATATCTAAAGCCCTCTACTTTCGATTGCTGAATATCTGTTGTTCCATAATTATAATGTGTGAAAATATTCCCCAAAAACTCCATCTTCTTTCTATCGGTTTCTGATTTGATGATATACAATCCTCTCAATCTTTTACCGGCTTTATTGGTGTATCTAACAAATACCCGATAACCAATCAAAAAGAAATCATTACCTAAGAATCGGGGAAAGCCTTTTGGTCTTAAATCTTTGGTTTGCACCATGGCAATAGCAATAAACGCATAGGTGTCTTGAAATGTATCTAAATCCAAAACATCTGGAATAATATCTATAAGTTGTTTTTTTGGGACAGCAAAAGTTAGTACCACAGAGCTATCAAAATGTGCCTCAACTGCAAATGGATGATTTTTGAAAAAAGAAATCATACAAACTCCGTTTTTATTTGCTTACTTAGAACGAACTCATTGAAATACACCACAACAATAAAAAGCAAGGCAAATAGGGCATTGAATCTTCCCCAAAGTAAGAGGTCCGGCACCAACATAAATTCAAGAATGTTCATCAAGGCTACTATAAGTATTTGAGTTAAAGCATTCAGTCTGGATCTAAATCCGGTAATCACCCAAGCTGCCATTATTATTTCTGATAAGCCAATCAGAAGGGTTAACGGTCTGGACAAATCATTACCAAGAATACGAGCGACAATTTGCTCATGTCTCGGTACAAAATTGAGTACTTTACAGAAAAGCCCATTCAAGAGCCAGACCAACGAAATTAAAATGCTTAGTACTTTATATTTGGTTTCATTTTTCAATTTAGTTCTGTTTTGTCTCCTGCTGAATTAAGGCATCAAACATTTCTAAATCTTACTTTTTATCAAAATAAGTATGTTTTTTCCTAAACCTCAATTTTTTAATTATTTGTTTTCTTCCTAAAATTAGAAAAAGTAATAAAAGCAGAAACGGCCATAAGTTAATTAGACCGATAATAAAACTCAAAAAGCTTTGGAATCCATTGGAGAATGCATTTCCTAATCTCGTTGTAAATCTAGGATAGTCTGATCGCTCTGCTTTCACCAATTCTGTTAACTCCAGATCCAGGGTTGAATATTTCACCTTATCATCCAGATACTTCAACCTTCCTTTTTTGCTATCAATCTCTTCCTCAATTCTTCGGATCTTTTCCTGCACTTCCAGTATCTCTTTGACAGATCGAGCTTTCTGAAGAATCACTTTATACTGTTCCAAGTAGGCCAGATTATTTTCTAAGCGAATATTCAAATCAACATATTCCTCCGTTACATCCTTAGCCCTTATATTTTTATTTTTCAAATCACCTATGCCATTTTCAAGGACATCGATTAGGGCATCAAACTTTGAATTTGGGATTCTTAATTGCAGCGAATATGAAATACTACTGCCATAAGAATGGAAGTGCTCCTGCTCATAATATCCTCCAAAACTATTAAGTACCGAATCCACCTTGGCTTTAGTAAGCTCAAGTGCTGACACCTGAAACTCCATAGATCCTGTCTTTATTATTTTACTCCCTTTTTCCAGTGAATAAGTAGGAGGATTAGGAGGTTGAGCTGTTCTAGAAGTCTCAATCATAATTTCTGCCTCTTCAACAATTTCCTCTTTATTGTAGGAATTGCCCATACCGAAATCAGATTCAGAGCTTTCGTTATGGCAGCTCAAAACAATTAGACTACTTATTAATATGATTATATATTTCAACATAATTGTTTTTTACTTAAAGATGCATTTACGCTATGTTTCGGCGCATATCTCTTTAAAAAGCGATATAACACAAAATACTAGCCTTTGAATTAAGTTTTCGTTTCAAAGAATACTCTCCTGCGCTGACCTCATACTCATAAAAGTTGAAGTTCCCATTAGTTTTTCGCTAACCATTTTTCAAACGCTATAAGTTTAGCCTCATTATCTTCAAGCCACTGTTGAGCATTTTCGTTATTATGTTGGGTAATGTATTTACAAAATGATTCTAAATGTTCACTTTGCGCTAAGTCGTAATAGAAAGTTGTATAGAAATCCCACCAGATCTCCTTACTCCCTTCTTTATTCAACTCCCCCATAATATTAAAAAATGATTCCGTCTTTTCCTCAAATAGGTTAACCTCTGATTTATCCGTATTTTCCTCTATATATTTAGAAGCCGCCAGCATAGAAATCATCAACTCTGCAGCGCCAAACTGGCTATCATTATCAGCTGAAAGTAAAACATTTATAGTATTTTCCTTATTCTCATCTTTGGATACATTACCCGCAAAGTTCTCTTCAAGCATTTGCAAAGCATCCCTTGACCTTTGCGTATTTGGCTCTAAAAAAAGGAAAAAATAAGAAGCTAATAAAGTCTGAACAGCATTCCCTTTTTGATTATGTATAGTAGCCAGCATAAAATGACTACTGGGATGGTTTTTATTATCCTCCAGGCCTTTTAGAATATTTTCCTCTGCTTCTTGATACTCACCCAATTTGTAATAATTCAACGCCAGATTATAATGGAGCAGATAATGTCCCCCATGATTATTTATTGCGGTTTTGAATAGCTTGATAGACTCCTTGGTCTTACCAAGTAGATCCAAGGCTGAACCCTTTGTCATATAAGCTTGTAGCAGGTAATCCGTATTTTGTTTCAATACAGCATCTGCATACTTTATCACTTTTTTATACTCCCCTTTAGAAAAATAAGTTAGTGACATTTCATAATTAGCCAAAGAGGATTTGGAATCTAACTTAAGCGCTTGTTTATACATTTTAATTGCTTCATCATAATCACCTGCATCGTGATAGGCAACCCCCTCACGTACAAGTTTTTCTAGATTCGTTTGAGCGATTGTGCTGGCAAATGATAAGAATACTAGTAACAAAGCACATCCTAATTGTTTTGTTTTCATTTTCGATCGTTTTAAAGGTTTGATATTTATTTTCAGATATGGTTTTTTTGTCAAAACCCCGCAAAAAACTTGTATACCAACTACTTTCCTGGCGGTGGTGGAGGAGGCGGTGGCATTGAAGATGGTGGCGGCGGCGGCGGTGGTGGCATTGCATTACTCTCCTCTTTTTTCACCAGATCATTCTTTTTCAATCTATTCAAGTGCTCCTTGATATAGGCTATATCCTTATAATTTATTCGTTTAGCGAGTTCAATGGCTTCTGAAAGGATAAGTAGTGCTTCTTCCTTTCTTCCTGCCAATACTAAGGCCTCTGCATAACTA
>OMKD01000117.1 GCA_900299495.1 Sphingobacteriales bacterium | reverse complement strand
GCTTCGATACTTTTGATTCATTTTCACAGTTCGGTGAATTGAATAAGTTCATCACTGTTGCTGCTATTATCGTATTCTTCCTACAGGTTGTATTCGTTGTTAACTTCTTCTACAGTATTTGGAGAGGTCGTAAGCAAACTGTTGCGAATCCATACGATGCATCAACGATTGAGTGGACTACACCAATCAATGCTGGTCACGGTAACTGGCCTGGAAAACTTCCAACAGTTCAAAGATGGCCATATGATTATGGTAAGGATGGAAGAGAGTTTTATCCACAGGTGGAGCCTGTAGGTGAGAATGAATCTGAAGTTCACTAATTAAAAAGACTTTATTACCGTTCCTCTAACGAGAGGAACGGTACTCATAAAGAAGGAGATAAAGAGGTTTAGAAATGAGTTATTCAAAAGTCAATACAGCTAATTATTCAATATTTCAGGACTTGATGATGTTATTCAAGTTCAGATTGACGATTACTGTAGTATTCTCTGCAATACTTGCCTATTGGATCGCACTGGACAGCTTTTCCTTCAATCTTTCTTCTGTAGCTATTTTGGGCCTAGGTGGTTTTTGTATTACAGCTGCTGCCAATACTTTCAATCAGCTATTAGAGAAAGATTTTGATAAATTGATGAAAAGGACGGAAAATCGTCCTATTGCTTCTGGAAGAATTAGCAATACCCAAGCTATATTGATTGCAGGATTGACTTCTGTGGTTGGTGTGGTTTTGCTTGCAAGCTTCAACCTTTCAACAGCGTTTTTCGGTTTCGTATCTATGGTGTTATATTCATTTATATACACACCATTAAAGCGAATAAACAGCTCTGCTATACCTGTTGGTGCTATTCCTGGTGCTATGCCAGTACTTATAGGATGTGTCGCTGCACAGGGGGAGGTTACAGATCTTGCAATTGTATTGTTTAGTGTTCAGTTCTTTTGGCAGTTTCCACATTTCTGGGCTATTGGATGGCTTGGATATGATGACTACAAGAAGGCTGGATTCAAGTTTATTCCTGAACGTAATGGGCAACGAGATTCCATGCTGGGGATTTACTCCGTATTTTATGCATTTATGCTTTTCCCAATGATCGTAATTCTATATTTGATAGGATATGCGGGAATCATTTCCTTAGTGGGTATGTCAATAATGACACTTGGGTATATGTATATGGGTTACGTGCTGCATAAAAACGATGATCGTAAATCAGCCTTAATGCTGATGTTTTTCTCATTTTTCTATTTACCACTAAGCTTAATACTCTTGTTGGTGGACAAGATTTAAAGTATTAACAAATAAGAAATAAAATGGATGTAGAAATTAGAAGAAAAAGTCGCTCACAAAAATTTGCACTCTTATTATCTTGTGCAAGTATGTCGATGTTATTCGTAGCATTTACGAGTGCATGGATTGTTAGAGAGGCAAAAGGTAACTGGCAGGAGTTTCCTATTCCAAATGTATTTTACGTAAGTACATTGGTGATTTTATTAAGTAGCCTTGCTATTCATATGGCTAAGCGCTTCTTTGTTTCCGGGAAGGAAATGCAGTATAAAATCAGCTTGTTCTTAAGTCTGGTATTTGGTATTGGATTTGTAGTTTGTCAGTTTAAAGGCTGGGATGCTTTAAAAGCGATCGGTATTTATATTGATGGAAATCCTTCCGGATCATTTGTTTATTTGATATCCATTGCACACCTGCTACACGTAGTAGGAGGGCTTGGAGCCATACTTTTGGCGAATATACATGGGTTTACGCTTCCATTTAAAGCTACTCCTGCGCGAGTGCTGAGATTGGAATTGACATCGATTTTTTGGCATTTTGTGGATTTCCTTTGGATTTATCTGATCGGATTCATGGTGGTGTCATTAAATTTTTAATAAAAGAAAAACAAACTAATCAAATTAAGTTCTAATGGCTACAGATACAGTTAAAGAACATGTTGAGCAATCCGAAGGTGGTGCTTGGGATGGTGGAAAAGCGCCGATGAAGGCGAGTTACGGTAAGCTAATGATGTGGTATTTCCTACTTTCAGATGCCTTTACATTCACAGGTTTCCTGATTGCTTACGGTACATTAAGATTCAGTTCTCCAACATGGCCGGTTCCGGATTTTGTATTTAAGACATTCCCTTTTGTTGATGCATCAAATGAATTGCCTTTGATCTTCGTAACTGTAATGTCTTTCGTTCTAATTATTAGTTCTGGTACTATGGTTCGCGCCGTACAGGAAGGGCACAGAGAAAACCAGAAAGGTGTTGTTTTCTGGATGTTGATGACCATCATTGGTGGTGCAGCATTCCTTGGATGTCAGGCTTGGGAGTGGTCAAACCTTATTGGTACAGAGAAAATGACTGTTACTCGTAATCCTTTTGGTACGCATACTCATGCAGGTGCTTACTTAAATGATGATGGTTCAATAAATGATGAAGAAACATTTGAGTTAGGTGGTTCTTACCTAATCCACTCTGTTGAACATGCAATGCATGCTCACCATGGTGAAGGTGGTCACGGAGATGGTGGTAATGCACACGAAGGCCATGAAGAAGGTCACGATGAGGCACACCATGATGAAGCTCATCACGATGATCACGGACATGGACACCACGATGCTCATGTAATCCCTGCTGAATATCAGGATGGAGACCATGGTTCTTACGTGGTAAAGGATGGTTTTGTACACAGAAAGTTCAAGATCATGGATGAAGCAGGTAACTATTCAGATGATACTTACACAGAAGCATTCGGTCCTAAAGCATTTGGTGCACTATTCTTTGCGATTACAGGTTTCCACGGATTCCACGTATTCTCGGGTGTATTGTTCTTATTCATTATTATGGTTAACGCTGCATCAGGTCAGTACGCGGCTCGTAAGAATGGATATGAGATGGTTGAGAAGATCGGATTGTACTGGCACTTTGTCGATTTAGTATGGGTATTTGTATTCCTTGCATTCTACCTGCTTTAATCAATATTGAATAATTTTAGAATTGTTATATAATGGGACATTTATCTAAAGAAGAAGGAATCAAAGCAGTAAAGAAAGGATTAGTTCTTTTAGCTGTCATTACACTTATCGAAGTATTGGTTTCCTTATTTGGAAAAGGACACTTAGGGATTGACCCTGGATTTAGTTTTGATGTAAACCTGGGATTGTATGAAGGACCATTTGCTCCTTTACTAATCGTTGTAGGTTTATTACTAATCGGATTATCATTGTACAAAGCTTATTACATTGTTTATAAGTTTATGCACATGGCTGATGAGGTGAAAGGTTTACGCATGTCAGTTATCCTTCCGATGTTACTTTTCGTATGGGCGATAATTGCATTTTTCCAGGAAGGTAAATCTTGGAAAGATCGCAGAGATGTAATTCTTGAAAAGAATAAGATTGAATCAAGCGAGGTAGTTTCAAAAGATGCTGTTAAAGAAGAAGCAGTTTTGGAGCACGGTGCTGAGCACTAATTCAAACTTGAAAACATAAAAAAAAGGTGAGTTATTTAACTCGCCTTTTTTTATAAACATAAAGCATCTATTTTTGTTATTTCTTAAATCAGATAACATAATGAACAACGTTTTGGGAAAGAAGATACTTAACATATTAAGATTCCTTGCTCTGCCTTTATTCTTTATAGGTTTTCCATTGATATCTTACTATTACCTAAAGACTGGTTTTAATTATCAGCTTAGTATCATTGAGGAGATTGAAGTAAAGGACAGTACTAGTTTGGATGTATTGGCCTTATTTGATCCGGAGCGAAAAGAAATACTGGATAATAAAGTTATTCTGGCTTGTTTGACACAGGAGCAGCAATCGCTTGAAGAGTTTCTTAAACTCTTTAGAGACTCTCAAAAACAGTTTGAGGATCGTAATGACTTACTATTTGTGGTGTATGCAAATAACTTTGAATCCATGGATCGATTCGCTGAGAGCGTTGCGGCTTTAAGAAGACCTGATGAAGTACTTACTGTACAAGTAGATGACAAACAGTTTAGCGATCTAAGAAGTCAACTAAAAACGGAAGCAGATAAAAATTTGGTATTGATTGATGTAGATTCAAAGATTAGAAACTACTACAATTTTAAGGATAAAAAAGATTTATCAAAACTGGGCGGTCATATTGTAAAAGTGTTCCCTTTTATTAAGTCTCCAGAGTTTGAATATAAACCAAGTTCAGAAAAATAATTTCTATACAATGGCAACAGCAGAAGATTTAAAATTAGCAAAGAAACTTAAAGTTTGGGCATGGATCATTACCGTAGCCGTATTGGCACTGGTATTTCTAATGCGATACGTGAAAATACCTTTACCAGAAGGTGTTTCCTTTTCTTTTTTACCTCCATTTCATGCAACCTTAAATGCAATAACAGCAGTTGTTTTGATTATTGCGTTTAGATTTATCAAGCAGAAAAAAGTAGAACAGCATAAAAAGGCGATCTATGTTGCAATAGCTTGTAGTGTAGGATTCTTGTTGAGCTACGTGGTTTACCACTTTACAACAGATGCAACCTTGTATGGTGGGGAAGGTGTTATGAGGACGATTTACTTCATCCTTTTGATCACACACGTTGTGCTTGCAGCAGCTATATTCCCTTTCATTTTATTTACGTTTATCCGAGCTTATACCAATCAGTTTGATGAGCATAAGAAAATGGCGCGTTGGGTATTCCCAATTTGGTTGTATGTGGCTATTTCAGGACCGATCTGTTACCTGATGCTTTTACCATATTATTAGAATTCTGTGATTTTTCCATCGGTTCAGTTTTGTATATTTGCATTATGAAAAGATTTTTAACATTGATCGGATTTTTAGGACTACTAACATTCCTTCCAGTACAGGAAGCAGATGCACAGTGTCCTATGTGTAGGATGTCTGCTGAATCTAACCTTAAAGAAGGTGGGTCTGATGGTAAGGGCTTAAATAAGGGTATACTTTATATGCTTACAGCTCCCTACTTATTTGCAGGTCTATTGGGATATACTTATTTTAAGTATCAGCGCAAAACAAAGGAAGAACAAAGGCTCAATGAGCTTACAAGTATAGAAAAAGGGCAGCTAAATTAAGCTGCCCTTTTTGTTTTATAGATTGTACAAAGCTCCATATTTCTTTTGAACATAGGCTTCAAAGTACTTATAGTTTAAGCCTTCGCCTGTAATCCGTTTACAAAGATCTTCTGCACTGTCTCTCATCCCATGTTTATAGATCTTATTCTGTAGCCAGCCTAATAATTCACTATGATCTCCACTTGAAGTTTTGGCTTCAAGGTTTTCAATTTCCTTTTCTGCCTGTGCATGGAACTGAGCCGCATAGAAGCTTCCTATTGAATAGGTTGGGAAGTAACCAAAACTACCCAATGACCAGTGAATGTCCTGGAGTATTCCCTGATTAGGATCGGTTATATCCAATCCAAGATACTCTTTGTACTTCTCATTCCAGTAAGCCTCTGCATCAGCAGTTTTCAAACTGCCTTCTAATAATGCTTTTTCAATTTCAAATCGAATCAGTACATGGAAGTGATAATGTAGTTCATCAGCTTCTGTGCGGATTGGGCTAGGAGCTATTCGGTTAGCAGCTGCATAGAATGTATCTAGGCTTATGCCGGCAAACTGCTCAGGAAAAATCTCTTTAACTTTTGGAAAGTGATAGTTCCAATAGGCTTTTGATCGTCCGACATGATTTTCCCAAAGTCTGGACTGTGATTCGTGAATACCTAAAGATATATATCTTCCCATTGGTAGGCCATAATTTTCAGGCAACATACCTTGTTCATATACGGCGTGCCCACCTTCATGTATACAAGACCAGACCATAGATGAGAAATTGTTCTCGCTAATTCTGGTGGTTACACGAATATCATCTGGTCCAAATCCTGTAGAAAATGGGTGTACAGAAATATCTTGTCTTCCTCTATTGAAATCATAGCCCATATTTTTAAGCAAATCGATACCAAAATCCCATTGCTTATCCTTGTCGAAATGTTTATACAAGAACGCATCATCGGGTTTTTCTTGCTCATTGATTTTTTTAAGGATAGGCTTTAGATGTTGTTTTACACCATCAAAAATGGTGTCTACCATTGCACTGCTCATTCCTGGCTCAAACTCTTCCAATAGCGCATTATAAATATGCCCTTCATATCCTATGCGTTCTGCCTCTTCTTTTTTGAGCTGAATCAGTTTATCCAATTGTTCGCTATACGCATTGAATGATTTTTCAGCTTTTGCTTTTGACCAGGCTTGGTAGGTTTCAGATACTATGGTGGATCTACGTGTTACAAACTCGGTATCCAGTTTATCAGCCCTTTCTATTTGTTTAAATGTTTCATTGATATTCACTGATTCTTCGGGACTTAGACCATCCATCTTTTCATTCAGATACCTTACTTTTGACTTGAAGATCTCATCCGTTACCAGTTCATGAGCAATGCCACTAAGTGTGCTGATTTGCCTGGAGCGTTGAGCTGCTCCACCTTTTGGCATATGCGTTTCTAAGTCCCAGTTGAGCACAGCAATACTAGCTTGTACATCAAATATTTTTTGTAGGTGCTCTTTTACTGAGCTGTAAGTTGTTTGAGTCATGATTGTTTTTCTTTGAGTAGTGCAAGGATCAGATAAATCCATCCTGCGATTAATATAGTACCACCAATTGGTGTGACAGGGCCAAGTACAGTTAGGAAATCCATTCCTAAGATCTTCCGGCAAACAAGGAGAATAATTGAACCCGAAAATAAGATGGTACCTGAAAATATCAGTAAGTCAGAGATCTTTATCCAGGGATGGTGCATCTTCTCTTTGAGTATGCCAATGGCAAGAAGTGCCAGTCCATGGAACATCAAATAACGCACTGCTGTGTTAAATGAATCCAGTTGCTCTGCTGTCAGCACTGCTTTCAATGCATGTGCTCCAAAAGCCCCCAGAATTACAGCAAGTAAGGAGAAGATAGCCCCTTTAATCATTGTAGATACATGCATAAATTCTTATTTCAAAAAAAGTTATTCTTATTGCTAACATTATTAGGCTAAATTACATAATCTTATTATTATAAGTTAAGTTGTAAAACCAATTATTAACCAAGCTATCCAAAATCGATTTAGCAGTCCGATGAACTATTTTGAACGTCTGATCATAACCATATTCTTGCTGATTACTCTGCTGAGTACTTCCTGTACATTTTCTGAACAAAACAAAGGTTTGGAAGGGCTTACAGGACTTAACGTCACTGTAGATTCTAGCTCTGTTTCAAGGACTAATAAAGAGGTAAAGGAATTTTGGTCTATGCTTAAATCCACGTTACCTGCAGAATTTAACGGAGACAGCTATTCGTGGACGCCTATTTTTTCCGGTAATAAAACCGGATTCTTGATTGCAACAGAAGCAGCTATAAAAGATATACCTGAACAAACAGAACGTATTAAGTATAAGGGGGAGTCAATATATAAATGGTCTTCTTCACTATATTCCCTGGAGGTGAATAACAAATTATATTGTTCTTCATTTCCAAGTGCCCTTCAGCTATTGATTCAAGAAGACGGTGTTTCTCTACCTAAGAAGAGTCTGATAAATAGGGATAAATTAATGGAATATTGGGTGCCTACTACTAGTTTATTTGATAGTGATACTGGATCCAAGAATTGGTCTATCGAATTTGGTGAGTTTTACTCTGCTAGGCTTATTTCAGATCAACCACTTTCCATGCCAGATTCTTTGTTTCGATTGAAAGTAAGAGGCCTATTAAAGGAGGGTGATTCTTATTTTGAATCTGAAGTTGAAAGATCTTTAGGATTTCAAAAGACTCAACAGGAAGTGACCACAGACAGATGTATGATTTGGCGTGATGGATCTCTTTTACTGGTATATAATAATGTGGATAAACTCTTCTCGTTTAGCCCAGATGACATCGCTTCCAGCAAATCTGTTTATGGAATGGCAGATATTGTACAACTCAACAAAGAGAGGTTCCTAAAATTATCAGCAAACACAAGTTATCCGATAAAAGATATATATGCCTTTGATTGGGATGGTTTGTTAATGATGAGTGCTGATTTTAAGGTTTTGGAATCTATGTTGTCCTATCTCATTTTGGAAGAACGTTTTGTAGCTAATGTTGGGTTGAATCAGCAAACGGGTGGTTTTACTGTAAAAGATATGAAAGCATTTTTGGGTATGATTACCGGGCTTTCTGAACAAGCCTTTAATTTCTTGCCACAGGAAGGATTTTATACGGTTTCCACGGATGAATTTGCTATTGCACTGGATTATAAGAATCAGGAAGATTTGCAGGTGCCTATATTATTACAACATAATTTTAAAAAGCGATCAGGTGAAGTTTTTACCTATTTCGATCAGCAGGATAGATTGTTCTTTTTATATCAGGATGATGATCAAAATCTTTATTGTGAGGACAAAGATGGCAGATTGCAATGGTATCTTCCTTTGGAAGAAAATCTTGAATCACTTCTGGTTACTGATGATCTGGGGATTCTTGACCTAGGAAACAAATTGGATTACCTAGATCTTAAGAGTGGTCGATTACTGAATCAGCCGGCACCTTTGACATTGAATGAGGTAGATACTTTTGGGTTGATACAGTATCCGGATAGACCAGCCTTGGAAAATAAAGTGTGGATGCAAAAGAAGAATGGTCGCTTTAAGGTTCAAAGCATTGATCAATCAGGAGTTTGGAATCTAGATCTTCAGTTAGAACAAGATTTAATCGAACCATTTTACTTTGGATTTAGTGATACTACAGATTACTTGCTACACTTTGCATCGGATAGTCTTTATGGACATGATATAAAAGGCAACAAACTTTTTGATGCCATTCCTTTAAAACCTTCTGCCTGGGGAAGTTTCCATAAGCAAAATAGCGCAGGAGTACAACGATTGATATATCCTCAGGATGATGGTCGTGTTCGTGTACTAAATACTAGAGGACAACATTTTAACCTTTTTTTGTTGAATGGAATGAAAGGTTTCCTTTTGGAGAATATGAATAGCGGACCGATTCAGGAGTACATCGCATATTCTGACTATCACATTAAGGTCAGCGGATATTCGGGTAATGATTTTAAAACCTTCTCTAGCTATGAGTCCAAGGAGAAAATAGAAGCTGTCCAATATGCTTCTACCCCTGGAGGGCATTATCTGGCCTGTTTCAAGTCTGGTAAGATTGAGATATTGAATGAGGAACTAGACCTTGTAGCAAAGATGGATTGCCCAACTCATGAACAGGCATGGTTCTATTTCAGTGATTATGACTCAGCGCTGGACTTAGTACTGATAGATGGAGATAAAGTTTTGAATTTTATTCTAGAAGAGCTGTAATTGGGGGAGGGACCAATCTATTGCTGTTTTGCCTTGCTTGATCAAGTAATCATTTGCTTTGGAAAAATGTTTACATCCAAAAAAAGCACCTCTGGCAAGAGGAGAGGGGTGACTGGCTTCAAGGATCAGGTGATCTTCAGGATTTATTAAAGAGGCTTTACCTTTTGCAAAGTTTCCCCAAAGCATAAATACCAAACCTTTTTTCTCCTGAGCTAATAATTGGATACAAGTATCAGTGAATGCTTGCCAGCCGAGGTTTCTGTGTGAAGCGGGGTTTTTATGTTCTACTGTAAGGATCGCATTCAATAATAATACGCCTTGTTCTGCCCAGGTACTCAGGTCTCCATGGGTGGACGGTATGATACCAAGGTCCGTATGTATTTCTTTAAAAATATTCTTAAGTGAGGGAGGGGTCTTTATGTTTTTTGGGACAGAAAAACTAAGCCCCATAGCTTCATTTGGATTGTGGTAAGGATCCTGCCCCAAAATAATGACCTTTGTATTTTCCAGGGGGCAAAGTTCAAATGCTTTGAAAATATCATTTTGTGGAGGATAAACAACAGAGTTTGATGTTTCGATTTTACTTTCAATTTCCTGGAAATAAGGTTTTTTGAATTCTTCGGATAAAAGGGATTTCCACCCAGATTCGGTAATGGTCATTTTAAAAATTTGATTTTCAAGCTTGAACGAATGCTAAAATAGTCTTGTTAATGGAATACAGCGCAGCTGCTGATAAAAAAAATAAATTTCCTGAGACAAATCTTTTTATTTTTCGATTCAGTTCTTATTTTTGCGTTGCTTTCAAGAAATGGTCTCGTAGCTCAGCTGGATAGAGCATCTGCCTTCTAAGCAGACGGTCACAGGTTCGAATCCTGTCGGGATCACAAAAGCTAAAGAGTCAACATAGATATGTTGACTCTTTTTTTGTTTTACACTTCTTTTCTATCAATTCTTTTTTAAGGTAAATCTTTACATCACATCTCGATTTTAGTTGTAGGCAAAAAAACTACTAATAGCATTGGGTTTTTTGTACTTCTGTAAGTGTTTGTTTTTCAGTCTTTTTGGTTTGGTTTTTTAGTTTTTTTACGAGTTAACCAATATTTAACACAGGCTTAATCTATGGTTATTATTTAAGCTCCATTTTTGCATCATATCAAACAATCAAAAAAGCTCTTATTTATGAACTTTAGAATTTTTGCTGCTACTGCAATCGTTTTCTCAATGCTTTTTACAGCATGTTCATCTGATGATGAAGTAATCACTCCAGTTGATCCAGTTGACGGTACTGAAGATATCGTTGTAACGGAGAACATTTCTACAGATACTGAATGGTGTGATAATGTTTATGTATTAGGAGGAAGAATCGCTGTTGAAGCTGGTGCTACTCTAACTATCTGTCCAGGAACAATCGTAAAAGGACAAGCTGGTACAGGTGTAAATGCAACTGTCCTCCTAATTGCAAGAGGTGCAACTATTATGGCTGAAGGTACAGCTGATGCACCTATCATTTTTACATCTGTAGCTGATAATATTTCTCTTGACAATGTTGCTGCTGGAGAATTTGCAAGTCCAAACTTAGATCCTGATTTCAATGGTCTTTGGGGAGGTGTTATCGTTCTAGGTAACGCTACGATTTCTGCATCAAATGAAAGTGATGAAGATGTAAGTGAAGTACAGATCGAAGGTATTCCTTCTTCAGATGCTAATGGTCTTTATGGTGGTAACAACGATGAAGATAACTCTGGTGTAATGACTTATATCTCAATCCGTCACGGTGGAGCAAATATCGGTGAAGGTAATGAGATCAATGGCCTAACTCTAGGTGGTGTAGGTTCAGGTACAGTAGTTTCTAACATAGAAGTTGTTGCAAACCAAGATGATGGTATCGAGTGGTTCGGTGGTACTGTTAATGTTTCAAATGCAGTTGTATGGAATGTTGGTGATGATGCAATCGATACTGACCAAGCATGGGCTGGTACACTTGACAACTTTGTAGTTGTAACTCCTTCAGGTAATTGTTTTGAGTTAGATGGTCCAGAGGGAACATACGTTGCTCGTCACACTATCCAAAATGGAACTGTTAGAGCTATTTTCGATGGAAGAGTAATTGGAGGTTCATTAATCAATACAGATAGTAATACTCCTGTAGATATGAAGAACGTTCACTTTTTAGCTCCTTTAGATGATGCTGGTGAATTCTTAACAATTACTGATGATAAGTTTGATTCTGCAACTTTCGAAAATGTAACTTTCGATACTGATGAGTCTAACTTGGCTGCAATCATGGAGCAAGGTGGTGCAATTCCTGCAGGTATCTCTGCTGGTGGATCATCAGCTGCTGATATTAGTAAGTTTCAGTGGACTTGGGCTCACATTGCAGGAGGTTTAGATTTCTAAATCCAATAAAAGATTATCTATCATAATAATAGAATAGATAGGTGGAAAGAGCTTAATGAAATACGGTTCTTTCCACCATTTTGTAGTATAAAAAATAAAGACATCATGAAGCAGATTGTAACACTTGTGCTTTTTATCTTTTCAAGTTTAGTAGCTTTTTCTAATGATACCCAGGGAATCATCCGTGGGACAATTATCGAAGATGCAACAGGCCTAACGGTTATTGGTGCAAACATTATGGTTAATGAATTGGGTACAGGAACCACCACCGACTTGGATGGTGCTTTTGCGCTTTCATTAGAACCAGGAACTTATACTTTCACAATTAGCTATGTCGGTTTTGAAGACATCGTTATTAAAGATGTGGAAGTAAAACCAGCGGAGATTAGTGTTCTCGGCGAAATCAGAATGCAGGATTCTGCACTTCAACTTAAAGAAGTTGTAATTTCTGCAAGAGCAGTTCGTACTACTGAGGCTGCTTTGGTCACTATCAAACGTAAGACTCCGGCAATGATAGATGGTATCTCTTCATCACTAATGAAATTGACAGGAGATGGATCTGCTGTTGATGCAGCGCAAAGAGTAACTGGAGTATCTATCGAAGGCGGTAAGTATGTTTACGTTCGTGGACTTGGTGACCGATACTCAAAAACAACTTTAAACGGTGTTGATATCCCTGGTTTGGATCCGGATAGAAACACTATCCAAATGGATATTTTCCCTACTTCTTTACTAAACAATATTATTGTTAGTAAAAACTTTACAGCTGAAATGCCTGCTGACTTTACAGGTGGATTAATTAATCTGGAGACTAAAGATTTTCCAGAAGATAGGATTATGTCTGCTTCTGTAAGTTTTGGCTACAACCCTTCAATGAACCTTAACAACGAATTTTTAACCTATCAGGGAAGCTCAACGGATTGGCTGGGTTTTGATAATGGAGCAAGAGGTCTTCCTACAGGTGCAAGAGCTCAAAATATACCGATTGCATTTTCAAGTCAGTACTCTGCGGATCAGGTCAATGCATTTGTATCAGATTTTAGTCCGGTTCTGGGTACTGAAACGAGTACATCATTCTTAGATTATTCTGCAAGCTTCTCATTTGGTAATCAAAAGAAGATTGGTGGAGCTGATTCAAATGTAGACAAAGGAACATTAGGTTATATGTTTTCTTTATCCTACAAGAATGACTACACACAATATGACGATTATTTCAATGGAGAGTATCAGCGATTTGCTCAATCGGATGCCTATGAATTGAGATATGCAAATACTCAGGATGGTACTGTATCAGAGCAAAGTACTGTAATTGGAGCATTAGCAGTGCTTGCTTACAAAAAGAAATACTCAAAAATACGTCTTACTGCAATGCGTTTGCAAAATGGTGAGAAACGTGCAGGACAATTCAATATTGATAACAGTGGTGAAGCTGTTGGACAGTCTGGTTATTTAGGTATTCGTGATAACTTGGAGTATAATCAGCGTTCTCTTTCCAATATCCTTTTAAATGGAGTTCATACATTCGGTAATAACGGATGGGAATTGGATTGGAGAGTATCGCCAACTCTATCTACATCTGATGATCCAGATATTCGTGTAGCAGGTCTTTCAGTTGGAGGTCCTAAAGGATATCAGATTAATGCGGGTGAAGTTGGTAATCCTCAACGTGTTTGGAGATCACTAAGTGAAACCAATATCGTTGGGAAAGCTGATCTTACTAAAAAATACAAGTTTAAGAATAATGATGCTAAACTTAAGTTCGGTAGTAGTTATTCTTACAAAGTGAGAGATTACGAAATCCTTACTTATAACTGGGTAAATGCTGGTGGTCAGCTACAATTCGAAGAATATGACTTAGGTTTCTTAATGTCTCCTGAGAATATTTATCCAAATGGATTGAATGTTTATTATCAGTCAGGTAATGGAAATCCAAATCCAAATGCATATAATTCTTATGCTACGAATATGGCATTCTATGTTTCAAATGAAGCAGAATTACTGCCTAATTTAAATGTGATTGTTGGGCTTCGCGGGGAGAACTTTACTCAATTCCATACGGGTGGATCTGGAGATAATTTCCTGGATAATGAAAAAGTATTGGATGCATTTGATTTATTCCCATCTGCAAACCTAGTATATGCTGTGACGGAAAATATGAATTTCCGTATGGCTTACTCAAAAACCATAGCAAGACCTTCTTTCAAAGAACTATCTTTTGCTCAGATCATTGATCCGCTTTCAAACAGAATATTCAACGGTAGTTTGTTTGATTCTTACAGTGATTGGGATGGTAACCTGGTTGAAACAAGAATCAACAACTTTGATGTTCGTTGGGAATTGTTCCAAAATAGAGGTCAAATGTTCTCTGTAAGTGGATTCTACAAGCAATTTGATAATCCAATCGAGTTGGTTCGTATTCCTGAATCTCAAACCAGTGCAGATTTCCAACCAAGGAATGTTGGTGACGGTGAGTTGTATGGAGTAGAATTCGAGGTGAGAAAGAGTTTCGAGTTTATCTCTGCAGCGCTTAAGAACTTGAGCTTCAATACAAATATCACTTTTGTTGAATCTAGAATTGATATGACAGACAGAGAGTTTAATTCTCGTTTGAATTATGAGCGTGTAGGTGAGTCAGTAAGTAACACAAGACAAATGGCTGGCCAATCTCCTTGCGTGGTGAACTTCGGTCTAGTTTATAATAATCCAGATGCAGGTTTAGATGCTGGATTATTCTATAATGTAAAAGGTAAGACTTTGGAAATCGTAAGTTCAGGTTTGTATCCTGACGTTTACTTGAATTCTTTCAACAGTCTAAACTTCAGTATTAACAAGAAAGTTGGTAAAGATCAGAATACAACAATTGATTTAAAAGCATCGAATTTGTTGAATGATAGTGTAGAACGTGTGTTCTCTTCATTCAATGCAGCTGATCAATACTTTACAAGATATAGCCCAGGAATATCATTCAGTCTGGGATTAAGTCATAAGTTCTAAACTTATATTTATACTACATTTAATTACATAAAGGTCAACTTCTTCAGAGGTTGACCTTTTTTAGTATTCTATAAAGTCGACATTAAACGTTAAAAAGTATATTTTAAAGTAATAGGTAAGCGGTTTCAAAATCTATTCTGATATGCTAAAACATCTCTTTTACACGATACTTCCTGTTTTACTGGTCATCTCCTGTAATGCTGAAAAGATGGTAGATACAGAGGAAAATACTTCTGTTCTAGAGAGCAAGCTGTTGGATTACAGAATATCACCTGAAGCGAAGTTTGACAAAAATGGTTTGATGTTTTCTGATCAAGGGGCTTGGTTTGCTTATGGTTTGTCAGATAATATGAGACAAGTTGGTTTTTCAGGTCCCTTCCTAATGACACAGGAAAATGGAGTTTGGCTATCCAATGCTTTGCTAAGTTTAGAGATCGAAGGACAGCAATGGGATACCCTGATTACCAATGCGTATTCCAGTCATTTAGAACAGGAATTTAGATCCGAACAATTAAGCTTGACCCAGCAACTTGTTTTTGCATCAGCGAATTCAGCCCTTATAAATACTACCATAAAAAACCATTCACCAAATGCACTGATCGTCGATTATTTCTGGAAGGTTAATGATATTTGGGCAGATGGTATAGAAACCAAACGAAGCGACAAGGGGATGGAGATTTTTTCTTCTTTATCAGAGGCAATAGGTTTCATAGACTTTAAGGATACTAGAGAGCAACTTCGATTAAGATCGGGAGATTCTTTGAATCTGTTGGTTTCCCAAAGCTTTGTTTTTCCCGAATATTTGGAGTCCTACAAACAGGAGGAACTTAGTCTGAAAACATTTAATCAAAGATTGAAAGAGAGACAGGAAGAGAAGAATCAACAGTTAGCTGACTTGGAGCAATTGATAAAACCTCAATTCTCAGATCCTGTTTATTTGTCTTTGTTGGCTAAAGCAAAACTAAGCTTGCAAAATAATTGGAGAGTACCAGCAGGTAGTATCCAACACGCAGGATTGTTTCCATCCTATCATTATAAATGGTTCAATGGTTTTTGGTCCTGGGATAGCTGGAAACATGCAGTAGGACTGAGCTATTATGACCTTGAATTAGCGAAAGAGCAGGTCCGGCTCATGTTTGCTTTTCAGGAGGCAGATGGTTTTGTCCCCGATGTGGTCTTTAGAGATACTACTATTGAAAAACATAACTACAGAGATACCAAGCCTCCCTTAGCAAGCTGGGCAGTGCATAAGATTTTTAAGCAATCTGCTGATCTCGATTTTGTAAAAGAGATGTATCCAAAGCTCAAGCAATATCACAATTGGTGGTACAGGGATAGAGATCATGATCAGGATGGAATCTGTGAATACGGATCTACGGATGGTAGCCTGGTTGCTGCTAAATGGGAGAGTGGTATGGATAATGCGGTGCGTTTCGATGAAGCTGAAATATTACAGAATGGGCCGACTGCTTTTTCCCTCAATCAGGAGTCTGTAGATTTGAATGCCTATTTGTATCTGGAAAAGATGCTTCTTAGTGAATTAGCAACAAGCTTAGGTTTAGAAGTTGATGCGGAGGACTTTTCAAATCATGCTTCAATACTCAAAGAAAAAATCAATAATCAGTTCTTTGATGCCACCGATGGATGGTATTATGATACGGATATCGATGGCACTTCTATGATTAGGGTGAAAGCTTGTGAAGGCTGGATTCCACTTTGGACTAAGGTGGCCAATCAAGATCAAGCAGATGCAGTGCAAACCACCATGCTGGACACCAATCATTTTTTGACTAAGGTGCCTTTGCAAACACTTAGTATATCTCATCCTGAGTTCAATCCCCAGAAGGGTTACTGGCGGGGACCCAATTGGCTGGATCAGGCCTACTTTGGTATTCAGGGTTTACGAAATTATGGATTTGAAAAAGAGGCAGATCAATTAACATTGACTATTTTAGAAGGTGCAGACGGATTATTGGATAAGGGAACTTCCATTCGGGAGAACTATCATCCAGTAACAGGCGAAGGACTAAATGCCCACAACTTTAGCTGGAGTGCGGCACATATTATTATGCTATTAGTAAAGGAATAAATGAACTATACAGATATTCAAATATCGAGAGAAGAAGCTGCTCAAATACTGGAAGACATCTATGGCTTGAAGGCTCGGGTAAAAGAATTACCAGGTGAGATTGATTTTAACTTTTATTGTGTTACGGCAGAGGATGAAAAACTAGTCTTAAAGGTTTCCCGACCTGAAGAGCAAGAGCAGTTTCTGGATTTTCAAAAGTGTATTACCGAACACCTCGCAGATAATGCTGCCTTAAATACTTCCCGAATTGTGAGAAGTCTGGATGGT
>OMKD01000116.1 GCA_900299495.1 Sphingobacteriales bacterium | reverse complement strand
GCAAAAATCCAATACCCTTAGTCTCTTGAATATTTTTTTAATTATTTTTTTCAAGGCAGTTCCTCAGTAAGATCAGCGATCTAGATAATTGAGCCTCTATCGTTTTCTTGGCCTTACCCAAAAAGTCTGCTATTTCTGTCTGCGTTAAACCCTCTAGCCTATACAAAGTGAAGGTCTCTTTGATTTTTTCCGGGAGGCTGCCTATACAATGCTGCAAGTCATCGTATATCGTCTTTTGTTCCATTACACGCTCTAAGCTATTATCCAAAGCTGTAAAATCAAGTGCATCCAAATTATTATGATTCTTCTGAGCACGTTTTAGCATAAGCGCTTCATTAATAGCCATCCTCTTCAGATAGGCAAATAGGTTTTCTCTAACCCCAAGCATACTGCGTTTTTCCCAAAGTTTGATAAAGGTATTTTGAATGGCTTCCTGACAATTATCATGAGAAACCAAGATAGGTTGGATATGCAAAAAAAGGGATTTAAAATACTTCTTGAAGAGGTATTCCAGAGCAGTATGCTCATTGTCTGACAAGCGTTTAAGAATTTCTTTTTCCGTCATAAGGGGATGAAATTGAGCTATTTTCACTAAGAAAAGAAAATATCTGCAGCTTACCAAGATGTATATACCAGCATCAAAAAAACTCCTACCAGAAGATCCAGTAGGAGTTAAAATATTAGAAGGAAATAATTGCCTAAGATCGAACTCGAATATTATACCAATCAATCTTGCGAGTTGCATACATGGTAATCGCAATGATTAGGAATAATCCAATAGCTCCCATTAATAGTGCGTAGTCTTCCATTTGAACAGTCACAAACATGAATAAATACGTAGAAGCCAACAGAGCAAATATGATCAGTGCATCACTGAACTTGCCAAACAGATTCCAGGAATAAAGACTAACTAGCACTGAAACGGCTAATGCGGATATCCCAAATGCAAGATTAAAAGAGATATGCTCTACAAGTCCTATTAAGAGGGTAAAGAAGATAACCAGCGCAACACCCACCAGTATATACTGGAAAGGGTGAACCTTATACCCCTTAATTATTTCAACGATGAAGAAAACAAGGAAGGTCAAGCCAATAATCAATAAGGCATAGCGCACCAATCGATGTACTTTTTGATACCTATCAACACCATCAACCATAAGTAATCCAAACGAAGAATGTTTAAATGCTCCACTTTTGGCGTCTCCCTCCCAATATTGAGGGAAGCTTCTATTTAGCTCCAATATTTTCCAAGTTTTAACTGCACTACTATCCGTTGAATTATCAGGTAAAAACTTCCCGAAGTAGGAAGGATGGGGCCAATCCGATTTCAAAGAAAAATTACTCACTTTACCTGCAGGAATGAATTTTATAGAACTTGTTCCCAGTAAGCTAAGCTTTAGATCGATGTCGTAAATGGTCTCCGAGTTGGAACTTGGTTTTTTGGGGAGTACACAACTAAATCCTGCATTCATTACTTCGGTGTTACTAAGCCCAGAAGTAATTTCCATTTGCTGACCATTTACTTTTAAATCGACCTCTTTTATGCCTCGCTGATCGGTTACTCCAAAATCCAGTTTGGCCTCCTCCCATTGTATGCGCAATGCACCTGAAGGTTTTTTAACCTTGGTTGAAAAGCTGGCCTTTACATGGAAATCTCCATTATAATATTTGGCATCATAAATACCTCTCTTTTTCAAATTGGTCTGTAGCTCGCTATCTACGTCAAGCGTATTAGGAAGAATATGTAGGTTCTTAGCGTATGTTGCTTTCCTGCCATTCTTATCTGCCTTTGTCTCATAGACACAGGGAACAGATAAAACAGGACCACCAAGGGTTTGAGCTTGTGCGATCTGTTCACCAATCTCTCGCCCAACTTGCTCACTTAAACCTTGACGTTCATACACCAAAGAACCAATCTGTGAAGCAGGTATCAACAAAAACAAACTCAATATAAAAATCATAAAAGCCTTTAAACTCACCGAATTGCTAATACGGTCAATCAAAGAGGGACGGTTTTCTGACTGATTATTCATAACTTAAATTTAAAGCACTTTGAATTACAAAGTTAATTTACAAAAAAAATATGTTCGAGCTCGCCATTTGAAATGCGATCCATCAGGATAACAATTTCTCAATAGCTTCTATATGTTTCTTAAATGCTTGTCTACCCGCTTCTGTTACTCTGTATTCCGTTCTGGGTTTACGATCCACAAACTTCTTTTCAACATCCACATAATCCAACTTCTCCAAGGCCTTAATATGCGACGAAAGGTTCCCATCAGTAACCTGCAACAACTCTTTAAGACTATTAAAGTCTTTAAATTCGTTCACCACCAAAACGGACATCACCCCCAGACGAACCTTATTCTCAAAGGCCTTATTTAAATCCTCAATTATAGACTTCATGAACCATATTTTAGGTGCATATAAATTCCATAACCGATATGTGCAAATCCAAATCCTATTACCCAGAAAGCCAAACCATACCCTATAAAATAGATACCTAAAAGACCAAGAACAATTTCTAAGTAGCCCAAGCTTCTGGTTTCCTTTAGCGTAAATTTACTCGCATTCACCAATGCCAATCCATAAAACAATAAACATAATGGAGCCGCTAAGCCTACAAATCCTTTCCATAAGAGAATAAGCACCAGAATTCCACCTGTGACCAAAGCGGGGAAAAAACTACCTAAGAATTGCTTGGATTCAGATCCCCAAATTTCCTGTCCATGTTTCTTTGCTTTTTGTACCGTCAAATAAAACCCTATACCGATAGAGCTTAATACTGTGGCAGCAGCAAGGAAAATTAAAAGCATCAATTCCTTATAGGTCACCAAAGCTTTACGATAAGAAAAATAATCCTGCTCTTCATAAACCAATTCATAGGCCGCATAAGCTGATAAAATCGCTATACAACCCGCTATCACTCCAGCCATTCCACTCAAAGAAATGAACCTACCAGAACGATCCATCATCTGCCTAATGGTCTTAAGATCTTCAATATATTTTTCCTTAGTATTCTCCATTATAAAGCACTTTGTTTTTCAAAGTTAATTTATTTACTTAATAAATCAAGCCTAAAAGAGAATAAATTTTATTGCTTACTATTTATTAAGGCAGCTTTATACGGATCCTTCTCATTGCTTTGCTCTTTATTAGCAGTTTCTAAAAACTGCTTCACAGGCATCATTGCTGCATCTTCCTGAACACTAAAAAAGCTGTTTCGATAGGTCTTTTCCGATAAAGAATAGCGGATACTTGACTCCAGATGATTCAGGTTATCAGTCAATGCCCAGCGATATAGGAAAGCATGCGTATGCGCTCCCCCATCAATAAGATCAAAACATAAATTGATCTCATCTACAGGAATATCATACATTAGCCTTTCTATGTCCTTTAAGGCAACTGAACTTGACAGTGGAGATTCACTGGTAAAATTCTTTGGCAACAAATAGGATTTCCCCAGTCTAGAAAAAGCCCTACCAAAAATAAAAACATCTAATCTGGAGCCATCCGGAAAGGATTGGTCTGCAAAATATTCACTGACCCTTTTCAATTCAAAAGGAATCTCCTCAGCCAATGGATTATTTACGATTTGAATGTCGTAGCCTTTCGACACCAAATACTTTTGAAAATCAAGGATAAATGGAGATTCATGGTTTATATTCAAACCTTCCTCCTGATAATTCTCACAATTAAAAACTAGTGCAATTTTCTTCTGCTGTCCGTAAATTAGTGTAGATAAGAAAAGCAGAAACATTAGGGAGCTTGTCGCTTTCATTCTTTTTTGTTTTAAGGCAATATGAAAACCTTTAACGGATTAAAGTTTTCTCAATTATTGAATATAAGGATATCTTTACGAAAAAAAACATAAATGCGTTCATTCAGGATCAAGTTAACCATGGCCTTGTGCCTCATGTTCAACCTCTTAGCTCAAAATTCACATGCTGAATCTCTTCCTAAAAATGACCTTAAGAGTCCGCATAATGCTATTTGGGCGCATCTGTACTATCTACAAGCAGATAGCTACGATGCAGAACAGGCAATCTACCCTTTCAAACTTGAAAAAAATGATAAAATAGCACTAGAGCTTGCCAATCATTTACTTCAGATCTATGATTGGAAAGGTCTTTATGTTCAAATGGATAGAATCCCAAGAGATAGTATGTATATCGATTCACTGGATCAAAGGAATGTATACTATCCCTTCAAAGACGCCTTACCAGATGTTTATTTAACTAAACAGGGAGATGAATGGGTATACGCTCAACACACACTTGATAGAATTCCAGCCTTACATAAAGAAATGGGGTTAATAAAGTCGCTCATACTTACTATCCTTCCAAAGATTGGTCATAATGACTTTTTAGGTCTGGAGGTTTGGCAGTATACTGGAATTGCACTAATCATCATCCTTTTCTTTTTGGTTCATCTAATTCTTTCCAGAGTGTTGACTCCAATCGTAAAGCGATATGTCAATAAGCTCATAAAAACTAATTTTGATAATAAAAGCTTACTCAGCGGCCTGACTAAAAACATCAGTTATCTGATCTTGGTCCAATTATTAAGATTAACCATACCAATGCTACAACTTGGTGTGGACATCTCTGCTGCAGCAAGCAAAGGACTTAATATACTTTCAACGATTATCTTACTTTTGATTGCACTTAAGATTTTAAAGATAAGCGTTAGCATTACTACTGCAATTACCCAGCGCACAGAAAGCAAGATGGATGATCAGCTTGTTCCATTGCTTGAAAAAACAGCTAGAATCATCATCATTTCTTTGGCTATCCTTCAAATACTAAGCTTTGCCGGAGTCAATATCACAGCACTTCTTGCAGGGGTTTCCATCGGTGGTCTTGCTATTGCTTTAGCAGCACAGGATACAGTTAAAAATCTTTTGGGTTCAGCTATGATCTTTATGGACAAACCTTTCCAGGTAGGTGATTATGTATCCGGACCTGGTTTCGCCGGAACTATTATCGAGGTAGGTTTCCGTTCAACGAGAATAAAAACGGTAGGCTCCTCCATAGTATCTATTCCAAATGGAACAGTGGCCAATGCCACAATCGATAATTTTGGTGTTCGAAGCTTCCGCCTCTACAACACTACATTGGGGTTAACCTACGATACTCCTACAGATAAAATAGCTGCATTTAAACAAGGGTTAATTCAGATTCTTGAATCCGAGCCAGCGGTAATGAATGAAGGGATAATGATCTATTTCACTGAGTTTGCGGCCTCGTCTCTCAACCTTTATTTCAAGGCTCCTATTCAGGTAGACACCTTCGACGAAGAGCTCCGGATAAAGGAGGAAATCAATATTAAAGTATTGAATCTTGCCACAGAAGTAGGTGTGGAATTTGCCTTCCCATCAACATCCGTTTATATCGAGAAACAATAAAAAAGGCGATGCAAATGCATCGCCTTTTTTAATTTAAGAAGTCCTGAAAGGCTTTCAATTTCTCCCACTTTCCTTCCACAGCCATTTGAGCTTGTTGAGATAATGTAGAAGTATATTTACTTTCCAATAATTGGCCTAATAATTTGTTGATATCATCAAAACCAGCCTTTGCAACATCTTCCCAATTATGGAATCCATTAGACTTTAGTGTATCCTCTTCCTTGCTACCTACACCTTTGAAAATCTGCAGGTCTGTAACATCAGTCGGATATTCAGCAATGCGCTTCAACGAATTTGGATCCTCTGTTTTCATAACACTAAAATGTCTTGCCTGACGAACCCAGCCATCCTTTGCAACGCGATCTGGCAAGTATCCAATAGCAACCGCCAAAGCACGTCCTGTTTCCTCATCCAAAGCAGCTATCTGCTCATAAGTAAAGAATCCACGGTCATTCAATTGTTTCTCCAAAAATGGTCCTATGCCATTGATCAGTTTCAGATCATCCCTTTTATCAAAATCAGAGTTTGGGATCACAGTTCCCAGTTTAGCATCCACAACTTTCTGTGCTTCTGCCTCCACCTTGGTCTCCACCTCCTGAATAGCCGTCTTACCTGATTTATCAACCATAGGGGCAACAGGTATTTTTACAGCACTTCCACCGGAAGCAACGCCCAAGGCACTAATCTTTTGCTCAATGTTAGCTAGACGTTCATTCAATTGTTTATTCACTGCATCTGCAGCAGGAACCTCGTCTTTTTCTTTTAAATTCTTTTCTAATTCCTGTATGGTAGCCTTGAACGAATTTACTTGTCCAAGTAAAGTCCTGTTATCTCGTTTAAGCGCTTCTATAACCGCTTTGTCCTGAACACTGGAATTTGATTTATTCTTAAACTGCTTTAACTCATTATCCATCTCCTCAATCAACTGCTCACGTTCAGTAAGTGACTCTTTCAGTTGATTAACTTCCTCTGCTGAAAAACGCTCCTCCTCACTGTTACCCTTATACAAATTCCTGAATTTACGTGCTCTTGTACCCCAAACGATCCAGGCAAGTACAAAACCCATCAGAAAAGCTCCAACTAAAAAGCCTAAAAAATAGATACTCTGATCTGAACTAATACCCTCCAGGTATTTTTTTAATGCATCTGTATTCATAGATCTTTATTCTTGCGTTTTAATTACAAAATTCACTCTTCGGTTTCTTTGCCTACCTTCCTCATTATCAGAACCATCCTCCAATGTATTAGGGGCTACAGGTTGAGATTTTCCTTTTGATAAGGTAGTAATTTTTCTAGACCCCAATCCCAGCTCAACCAGATAATTTTTAGCAGAAGCTGCACGCTCCGCACCCAGATTTTCATTATAGGCATCACTACCTACACTATCCGTATGACCAATAATATCAAGACTAGCTAAAGAGTCCAATGAAAAATAAGTCAATAGAGAATCTGCATAAAATTTAAAGGCATCACCAGGAACAAATACCGCTGAATTATATTCAAAATTGGCATCTGAGAAGGTCATATCTTCAAACGTAAATTGAAGCTCTTCGTATACTTCACTTTCCGTTAAGCTAAATGCAAACGGACTTACCAACACTGTATCTTCTAAAAGGGAATAATCCAATACCACTCTGGTCAAATCCATCCCTCTTTCCTCTAAAACAGCTTCAGCAGTTGCTGCTCTTGCGATACCCAGGTTCTCAAATATTCCTGACCAAATAGTTTGTTCAGCTTCCAGATAAAATCCTGTAATTTTCAAATTACTTTCTGGATACTTACTCGTGTAATAAATTACTGAATCCAAAAAATAATTATTGTTTTCGTTGAGATTTAATGACATCTCTGCATCTAAAAACTTAAATTCATCATAAGCATCCAGTAATACTTCGTCTGCTTTAGTCAGTTGCATGTTCTTCATCCTGATATCTTCAGGTTCTGAAAAGCAAAGATTCTGAATTTCGCAAACGAAATACCAACGAGCAAATAATGAATAACAGGCAAACAGAAATATGCCTGGCAGGAAGAATTTCATACGATTGATTATGTTGATTTTCCTAAATTTAATTAAATATATCTTTTATACCAATATTAAACTAAATGGATTGGGATAGTCTTTTAAAAGGTTTTGTAAACTATCTGATGCTCGAGCGAGGTATGAGTAAAAATACATTACTTGCCTATGAAAAAGACATCCGACAGCTAGGTTTATTCATGACAGAGAAAAAAGATCCCGTTAATCCGCTAAAACTTAGTCAGGACAATTTACTCGAATTCATCTATGCCCTCAATGATATTGGGATCTCTGAAAGAACCCAGGCCAGAATGTTATCGTCTATAAAAGCATTTTGTAAATACCTGTTGATTGAAAAGCTAAGCGATCATAATCCGGCAGAACTTATCGAAAGTCCTAAGCTCCCTCAAAAAATCCCGACAGTACTCAGTATCGATGAAGTTTCTAAAATAATCAATGCTGTAGATCTTTCTCATCCACAGGGACATAGGAACAAAGCTATCCTGGAAACACTTTATGCCTCTGGTCTTCGAGTTAGCGAATTGACTGAGCTAAAAATATCCGATATGATATTTGAACTGGGCTTTTTGAAAGTTGTGGGTAAAGGGGATAAAGAACGCCTTGTTCCTATTGGTGAACAGGCTATCAAGCACATAAAGACTTATATCAAATACTACCGGTCAAAACTGGATATCAAATCAGATTACGTGGATCACTTATTCCTAAACCGAAGAGGGGCCAAATTAAGCAGGGTTATGGTTTTTAATATTGTAAAGAACAACACTACACGTGCTGGAATTACAAAAATCGTATCACCGCACACCTTTCGGCATAGTTTTGCCACCCATCTTTTGGAAGGCGGTGCAGACCTTAGAGCGGTTCAACAAATGCTTGGTCATGAATCTATTCTAACCACGGAAATTTATACCCACATTGACCAATCCTATCTTAAGGAGACGATGCTAATGTATCACCCACTAAACAAACATTAAATATCAAAGCCGGTGCAATTTAAAATGATTGAATTGCATTAAGCTCAAAAGCCCCTGAAGTTCTTTAAATATAAATTTAGCTTTACCTTTGCAGCATGCGAAAAAAATTACTCACCTTCCTATCCGGCCTGCTTTGCATCCTTTGGTATATTTCCATTGGTCTTAGTGGTAGTTCATGTGCCCAAATTGTAAGTCCGACAGGAGGAGAAAGAGACACTATACCACCTGTGATGGACACTCTATTGTCCAGTCCAAATGAGCAAATTCGTTTTGAAAAACAGCCCTTAAGCTTCACCTTTAACGAATTTCTAAACTTAAATAATCCAAACGAACAAATTATCGTAACTCCACCATTGGATTATCCTTTTACTGCAGAGCTTAAAAAATTCAAAACGGTAATCATTCAATTCAACGAAAAAGAAGTACTGAAAGAAAACGTAACCTATAGCATCAATTTTGGGGAGGCCGTGAAGGATTTTACAGAAGGAAATCCCTTTGAATTTTCCTACGTTTTCTCAACTGGAGACTATATTGATTCTTTGGAATTCTCTGGCAAAATTATAGATGCGTTTACGAATGAACCTGTTGAAAAAGCATTGGTCATGCTTTATACCAACAAGCAGGATTCAGTGGTCCGGACAGAAAAACCATTCTACTTTTCAAGGACTAATAAAGAGGGTATATTCAGACTTAAGAACTTAAGAGCAGATACATTCAAGCTTGCAGCATTGATTGATAAGAATGTCAATTACCTTTTCGATTTGGAAAGTGAGTACATTGGTTTTTCTGATAGCCTTGTTGTTATTGCAGCTGATACTATACTACCTCCTGTTCAATTAAAAATCTTTCAGGAAAAGCCCGATTTAAAAATTATTGAAAAGAGCCTGAAGGATAAAGGAAAAGCAGAACTATCATTTAATCGAAAAATAGAAGAGTTGGAACTGATCACCAATCGATTCGATCAGTTTGTTTCGGTCCTTGAAGAGGAGAAACTATTGATTTGGTACACACAAGTGCCAGATTCCTCTGGCCAATTGATCTTAAATCACCCAGATCTGCAGGATACCTTCTACTTGGAAACTGCTTCCAAGACCTTTGATATGGAAAGGCACAAGTTGAAAAATCCGAAAACCAACCTCAGTTCCAAAAAGCTACTACCAGGAAGTGACCTTATCCTGTCTTTTGAAAATCCTGTCTTCCAAACGGACAGTTTTACCATGCAGGTGTTTTTAGACACTATTATGATTGACAGTATTTTTACTGCAAAATCTGATAGTCTTGATCCAAGGAATCTCCATATAGCATTTAAAGAAGATACCTTCAAAACTAAAACACTACTATTGATGCCTGGCTCTATAGGAAATCTGCATGAGCGGACTCAGGATACTATGGTATTCCAATATTATTATGCCCTGGAAAGTGAACTTTCAGGACTTGCAATTACAATAAATGGTCTGGATAGTACATCATATTATCAGGCAAGTGTGATGATGAACAAAAAAGAAATCGAGCAGTTTAGTATTCAAAATCTTTCTACATACGAGACACTCATAAAGCCGCTTTTCCCTGGAGAATATAGTCTAATTCTCTTCGAAGACAGGAATAATAATGGGGAATGGGATAGTGGTAATTACGATGAAAAAAGACAAGCCGAAAAAAGACGTATTTTTACATTGGATAAACTTCGCGCAAACTGGGAAGTAGAATCCATAATTAATTGGGAATAGATAAACATTTAGCTGGCAATGATAATAAGAGCAGAGGAACTAGTTAAAGTCTATGGTAAACGCAAAGTTGTAAAAGGTGTTTCCATAGAAGTAAAAAAAGGAGAAATTGTTGGATTGCTGGGTCCGAATGGAGCTGGAAAGACAACAACCTTCTATATGGTCGTTGGCTTTGTGCGTCCCAATGGCGGTAATGTTTATCTGAATGATGAAAATATAACCAGCCTACCTATGTATCAGCGTGCCCAAAAAGGAATCGGTTATCTGCCACAAGAACCTTCTGTTTTCAGAAAATTATCTGTTGAAGATAATATCATGGCCGTTCTTGAAATGACTACACTTAGCAAGCAGGAGCAAAAAGATAAACTGGAATCGCTAATCAAAGAATTCCGCTTAGAAAAAGTACGCAAAAATCAAGGAAACAGCCTTTCTGGTGGAGAGCGAAGACGAACAGAAATCGCTAGAGCACTTGCGACATCACCTGACTTTATCCTCTTAGACGAACCCTTTGCAGGTATTGACCCGATAGCTGTAGAAGATATCCAATATATCGTAGCTAAACTCAAGACCAAGGACATTGGGATTCTGATTACAGACCACAATGTACAAGAGACGCTATCAATAACCGACCGAGCCTATTTAATGTTTGAAGGTAATATCCTTAAAGCAGGTAAAGCAGAGGAACTTGCAGCAGATGAACAAGTTCGAAGAGTTTATCTAGGACAGAACTTCGAATTAAAAAGAAAAGAAATCAACATAGATCCTGAAGACGCATGAGAATATTAAAGATCATATGTATTTCTTTACTGGCCTTTGCCTGTTCAGAACCACCTGCTCCAAAATTACGTCTAAGTAACAGGAGACTGGCAGACAGTATATTTAAGGAACAGATAAAGATAATCACTGAAACACAAGACAGTATTTGTTCAGCCTATGAGGAAGAATACCTGGACCTAGTTGTGGATTCTATTCTTACATTAAGAAGAAACAAGATCAAAGAGCAAATCGAACGATCTAAAAAGCAGCAATAATGAAAACATCCACCTATTATATTAGTATGGGATTGCTGCTTCTCCTTTTTCTAAGTAGCTGTACATCCAGGCATGAGCGAAATAAAGAAAGAGAAGCCGCTCAACAAAGGCTTATACAAGAGCATATTGAAAATCGAAGAGCTGGATATATCGACAATGAAAGGAAGAATTGCAAGAGAGACTTTTATAGCAAAGCGATCTCTATTGTAGATTCCATCTTGCTATTGGACGCAAGAAAAAGATTGGACACCATACCCAAACCTATCAAAGTTGAACGCCCTGACAAGCCTGAGATCATGGAGTTTATAGATTCTTCAGAATTGAAGCCTTTATTTGATTCGCTTAGTTTTTCACCTCAGCATCAACATCAAAAAGAAGATTCGACCGAATCCCTTCAACAGATTCTGGACTAGAAAGTATCTCCCATAAATGCTCCTTGAGATAATTTATACTTTTCATCCATTGCTGATCTAGTTTATTAAAAGTCAAAAAAGATTCTCCACGAACCTTGATACTTTTAAACATACCTAATGGATGAGCAGCACGATCGAAATCAGTATTCAGAATTATAAGTGACTTCTCCGTTAAATGAGTAATGGTGTAATCACCCGATGCCAGCATGACGAAAGGAATTTTAAAAGAATCATTCCATCTAACAGTTTTCCCATCCAGGCCTTTCAGCTCCAATGGCGTTAATTTATCCCAATCTTTTAACTGATAATCGTATACGAAATACACCTGCCCATTCTTGAATCCATTTCTAAATGCCTCTGTTATATAGGCTTCCTGCTTATCTCTGGTTCTTTCAAGTGTTGTTAAGGATTCTTGATAATTAGCTTTAGCCTTGGCATTCAAATCTTCCCGCTCCAACTGCTTGTTGATATAATCCGCCTTATTCTGATTGGTAACTAAACGTACAACCAACACAAAATCCTCTCCTAGCTTTAAATCCTGTGCACTTAAAGTCTGTGCAAAAATTAAAAAGCAGATATATATACTAATTCTTTTAACCATAGGGTTTCTTTTTTAAAATATACATGGAATATAAAGCAAGGATAATGAATTTGCTTTGGAATAAATCCAAAAAAAATTATTTTTCTGCCACCAAACCATAATCTGTTTCCCATACACCTTATGTAGGGAACATCACTAAACAAAAAAATAGCAGTAAAATGCAGGGAATTGATATACAAGCATTAAATCAACAAATTCAAATAGACTCCGAATTTATTGAGGACCTAAAAAAGGAAACAGCAAAAGTCATTGTAGGTCAACCACTCATGATCAATCGACTACTTACCGGCTTATTGGCTAAAGGCCATATCCTACTTGAAGGACTTCCTGGTTTGGCAAAAACATTGGCCATCAAAACACTTTCTACAGCAGTTAGTGCAGATTTCAATCGTATTCAGTTTACGCCAGATTTATTACCTGCAGATATTATTGGTACCATGATCTATAATCCTGCAAAGGGTGATTTTTCAGTAAAGAAAGGTCCAGTCTTTGCAAACTTCATTCTTGCAGATGAGATTAACCGTGCTCCGGCTAAAGTTCAATCTGCACTGCTTGAGGCCATGCAGGAAAGACAGGTGACTATTGGTGGTACAACGTACAAGCTGGAAGAACCATTTTTGGTACTTGCCACTCAAAACCCAATAGAACAAGAGGGAACCTATCCCCTTCCTGAAGCACAAACGGACAGATTTATGCTTAAAGTAAGTATAGACTATCCTAACAAAGAAGAAGAACGTGAAATCATCCGAAGAAACCTGGGGAACAGTAATTTCGGCGAAGTATCTGCTGTGGTTAAACCAGAGCAAATCATAAAGGCTCGTAAATCGGTCGACCAAATCTTCATGGATGAAAAGATTGAACAATACATCATTGATTTGGTATTTGCGACCAGAGATCCGCAATCAGCAGGACTAAAAGATATCGCACACTTTATTGAATATGGTGGCTCTCCAAGAGCATCCATCAACCTGGCTAAAGCAGCTAAAGCGCAAGCATTCTTAAACAGAAGAGGCTTTGTAATTCCAGAGGATGTTCGATCAATAGCTGTTGATGTGCTTAGACATCGTATCGGATTAAACTACGAAGCAGAGGCGCAGCAGGTAAGTGTTGAAAACATCATTTCGACTGTGCTGGATAAGATTGTTGTGCTTTAAGAATTCATCATGGACGCACAGGAATTATTACAAAAAGTACGGCGCATAGAGATCAAGACCAAGGGGATCAGTAAACACTTGTTTTCAGGAGAATACCATTCTGCGTTCAAGGGTAAAGGTATGTCCTTTAGTGAAGTTAGGGCTTATCAATTTGGCGATGATGTTCGTAACATCGACTGGAATGTAACCGCACGAACCAACGATCCTTTCGTAAAAGTCTTTGAAGAAGAACGAGAATTGACGGTAATGCTGCTGATCGATATCTCCGCATCTTCCTTTTTTGGTTCAGGGACACAAAATAAACGAGACCTGATTACAGAATTGGCAGCAGTTCTTTCCTTTTCAGCCATTCAAAATAATGACAAGGTTGGGGTTATTTTCTTTAGCTCGGAGATCGAACGTTTTATTCCTCCTAAAAAAGGGAAACAGCATATTTTAATGATCATTCGTGAATTATTGAATATCCAACCCGTACACAAAGGCACTAATATTTCAGTGGCTTTAGAGTATTTCAACAACCTGGTTAAAAAGAGAAGTATTTCTTTTTTGATCTCTGATTTTATGGTTGATGATTTTGAGACCCCGTTAAGAATAGCGAAGAAAAGACATGATATCATAGGAATCCATATATTCGATAAACTTGAGAAAGAATTACCAAAGGTTGGTCTGATTCCTATTAAAGATCCAGAAACGAACCAGCGTATTTGGATTGACACCAACGATAAGGCATTCAGTCAAAAATACCAGCGTATATTCAATAATCGAAAAGAATCTGTCAGACAAACATTTAATAAAATAGGTGCTTCCTGGATTGATGTTCAGACCGAAGAATCGTATATCAAAACCCTTTTGGAATTTTTCAAAAAAAGAGCATCCTGATATGAATAGATTTTTACTAGTCTTTATACACTTGTTTTGCATCCTGGTCCATAATCATTCACTATCTGCTCAGGTATCTTCCATCCTTTCTACAAGACAAGCAGAAATTGGAGAGCAAAACACCTATGTCCTTAAGGTCCAAACGAATGATAGTAGTAATATACAATTACTGCCCTGGGAGACAGATCCCAATCTTGAATTTTTCAACGAAAGTCCCTGGACAAAACAAAAAACCGCTTTCGTAAAGTCATGGAGTCTTATTGCCTGGGATAGTGGTTATTATGAAATTCCGCCTTTTGAGATAAATATCAGTGGGCAAAATTTTACAACGAATCCACATATGCTGCTTATTGGAGATATTCAATTGGCAGATAGTATCCAGTTAGCAGATATTAAGCCTATCATAGAGGAAGAAGCAAACGTAGAAGATTATCTGATTTTCGTGTATCTCTTTTTAGTTATTGGCGTGCTCGCATTCATTTTCTGGTATGTCTACAAGAAAAACCAGGCAGGGGTAAATCTCTTAGATCCTCCGGTAGAAGAATTGAAACGTCCCGCTCATATTATTGCACGTAAAGCACTTAAAGAACTTGATGATCAAAATTATCTCCAAGAAGGTAAAGAGGATGAGTTTGAAACGGGACTATCTTTCATAAGTCGGAAGTACATTTCCAACAGATATAATATTCTTGCCTTAGAAAAAGGTAATAATGCATTTATGGAGGAGCTGCGCACCCTGAAAGATTTTCCTGAACAAATACGCTCAGCAATGTTACGTGCACTTCCTGAAATGGAGCTTGTCAAATACGCAGGCCAATCTGTTTCAACAGAAAAGCATATGCAATACAGGGCTTTAATCGACCAACTTATTGATGAAACAAGTAAAAACGAGGAACAAAAATATATTCTAGTAAAAGCGGACGAAGTACTGCAAGAAGCCATTGAAGAGGGCATTCAGCGATCTCTCTCGCTTGGAGCAGTTAAAAAACTGAATCGCTTATTGATCGACTCTGGTCATTACGGAACTGCGAGCAGCAATACTATTCTTTGCAAATGGAATTTCCGCTTTCCATTTTTAAAATCAGAAGCTGCATCGATTGATTTGCCTAAACCTATCATTGACTGGCATGAAAAAGGTATGAGTACCTTCTTCAGCATGTATAATCGATTGGGACTTCGCTTAAGTAATGCAGGTATGCTTGGATCTCTGCTATTTATTTTACTTCAGCCTGTATTCTTACTTAGCAGTGTTGTGTGTATTGTCTTGGACCTCATGCAGGGTAAAAAGATATTTTGCACAGGAAAAATAGTTTTGGAAGCAGACAACCAGATCCGATTTCTATATGAAGTTCAGGAAAACGCTAAAAATCAGGAGGTATGATCATCTTATTTCTAACAAATTTTCAATTTGAGAATCCTTGGTTTTTAGCATTACTATTGCTTTTACCTATTGTATTACTTCGGTATATAAAATCAGAAAAAGAGCAAGGTGCAAATCTTGGATTACCTGGCCTGCAGGGAGAAGGATATGGTAGAAATTGGAAAATATGGCTAAAGATAATCCAACCCTATCTTATCATAGTGGCTTTTGGATTTTTGATTGTTGCATTGGCAAGACCGCAGGAAATAGAAAAGGAAGAAGAGATCAAAGCTGAGGGTATAGATATATTCCTCGTGATGGATTTATCCATTTCCATGCTAGCCAAAGACTTTGAACCCAATAGACTAGAGGCTAGTAAACAGGTAGCACTTGACTTTATTGAAAAGCGTTCATTCGATCGAATCGGCCTAAGTATCTTTTCTGGAGATGCCTTTACACAATGCCCGCTAACTAGTGATCATCGAATCCTAAAGGATTTTGTAAAGGATCTAAATGTCTTTATGTTTGAAAGTAGAGGTACTGCCATTGGCATGGGGCTTTCAAGTGCACTAAACAGATTGAAAGACAGTCAAGCAAAAAGTAAAGTAGTCATCCTACTAACGGATGGTAAAAACAATGCCGGTTATATAAATCCAGAGTTAGCTTCCCAGCTCGCCAGTGAACTTGGAATACGAGTATACACCATAGGCGTAGGT
>OMKD01000115.1 GCA_900299495.1 Sphingobacteriales bacterium | reverse complement strand
CATCAGATGCCTCGTGATCTTCTGACTTGGTATTTCGCCCATCTAACCAGCACATCGCAAAGCCATCCTCCCCCATACTTTGTATGCTCACAAATCCGTGCTCTGCATGGATAGAATCTTTATGAACTACCTTACCAGAAGACCAAGTCTCCCCTCCATCAAAGGATTGACTTAGAACTACATCATAATCAAAGGTACCCACATCGCTTTTCGCCAGCCAATGCGCAGCCATATGTCGATCATCCGCTCCGCTGACAGCCATAGCGGGGAAATCTGCCCAGTTTACAAACCAATCCGTTCCCCTTGAAATCTCTGTTGCCGCAGACCATGTATCTCCTTCCCATTTGGAAAATTTCAAAACAGACAAGGTATCGTTCTCATATTCTATCCAGGATAGGTATAGATTACCCGTCTTGCTTTTAAACAAATTGGGTTCTCCACCTATTGCACAAGCAGTTTCAACAAGCAGCTTGTTTGAGATGGAAACGCTTGAATTACATGCAACAAAAGCGAGCATTGTGAATAAGGCCAAAATATAACGACTCATACTGTGATGTTTTACACTCATAAGATAACAAAAAAAGCGACAACTATTGATCTTCAACAGTTGCCGCTTTTCTCAAAACCAAAATGGTTTATAATATCTTCTTGCCTTTTATATCCATATCGTTATGAATTAGATGCAATCCATTTATTGTACCGCTATCATCCAACAGGAATGTCACCTGCGCATTGATAAGTTTTACAACAAAGGCTAATTCTGAAACAGGACTTAGTTCAAAGGTCCCTTGTCCGGTTGCCTCTGCAAATAACTTAGCATCCTCTTGATAGACTCTTATGAAAAAACCTTGTCCCATATCAAACTTACCTTCAAATTGCTTCATATCCTTTTCCTCCAAAACAAGCTTAGGCTTTTCAGTAAACTCAACGCCCATACGAGCTAGCATATCTTTACCGTTCTGATTTTCCGGATTCAACTCCAAGGAACGCTTATAATACTTAATCGCTTGCTTTCTTTTGCCTGAATAAAGCATAGCCTCTGCATAACTATCATAAACATTGAATGAATTCGGATAGCGTTCCATGTTTACTTTGAACACTTTTGCTGCGGATTCCATGTTTTTAGCATACATAAACTGATAGCCTAATTCGTTGATCTCAGATTCACGAACCTCATATTGATCATTATCCAAATTTGACTCAAAAAATTGAATAGCAGCTTCAGCTTGACCCTCTTCCGCCATGATTCCAGTTAAGCGAGCCAATGATTCTTTCGGCGCCTTGTAAGGTTTATCATAAAGGACCGCAAGAATAGCATTTTCGATATCTCTCAAGGGTGCCGCTCCTGTATTATTAAGCATCACAATAAGGATTTTATCCTTTACGATTCTTGTAATCCTTGTGTTAAAACCATTGATTCCTCCGTCATGCGAAATAACAGCTGCTAAATCAGTACTTGTACCAATTGGTAGTTCTCCATGTCCCCAACCATAGCCATAATAGAAACCTTCCTGGGTTTGCTGATGCGGTTTTAGGAATAAATCCATGAAGCTGCTATTCAGCAGCTGATTGGTGTATAGTGAGGCATCCCATTTAGCAAGATCTTCAGTTGTTGAATACATGGAACCTGCAGCGTAAGGAACACTCATATCCAGATACCTTGCATTCACATAAGAACGACCACTTTTTTCATAACCTACTGCACGATTTGGTATGATTGAACTGTGGGAATCATAGCCTGTATTTTCCATACCCAATGGCCCAAAGATATTTTCAGTTAAAAGATCCTCATATCTTTTCTCTGTTAGTTCTTCCAATAAATAGCCCAGTAAGAAATAGCCTGAATTGCTGTAATTGAACTTTGTCCCTGGCTCAAACTCCAAGTCAAGATCCTTGAAGAAATCCAAAAAGTCTTTTGGACTAAAATAATCCATTGAGTTATCTCTTATAAATCCAGGAAGCGCTGTGTAATTTGGAATCCCAGAAGAATGGGTTAGCAAATGATGGGTGGTAATGACCTTCCCTGTTTTTGCAGGATAATCTGTTAGATAAGTAGCAATAGGTTCATGTAAATCCAACATCCCTTTCTCAGCAAGCTTAAGAATCAACATAGCTGTAAATTGCTTCGTCACAGAACCTAATCTATGCTTAGTATCAACCGCATTGGCTTGATTCCATTCCATATTCGCTAGACCATAACCCTTATTTAAAAAAGTCACCCCGTCCATAGAAACTAGTACAGAACCATTGAATTTCCCATACTCGAAGTACTTACTCATTAATTGATCCAGTTGTTCTGCTCGGTTTTGTGCCATTATAGGATTATTGGATAGACCAACAAATACAAGGCATAGAAGAAGGCTTAATTGTTTAATTGTGTTCATTGTTAATTCGATTGAAATACTAAAATCCTCTTAGATGTGAATTTGAAAAAGTGCGTAAGCATGCTTGCGACCTGTTTTTAGCATAAAAACAAATCCCTTGTTACTGATCAACGAGGATAAGATGTGTATTTGGTAAAGTTTGGTGTATTCCCTGAAAATTATTATTCTAAACGTAGATTTTCAAGCAGTTGGATATAAGCATTAGCAAAGGCAATGCCCAGATCAATATACCCTTGAGAATCATAATGCCAGGGATCTGAGTAAGCATAGTCTTCTGTATCTCTTACGATAGTAGCATTTTTGTCTTTTTTGACATAGGATTCCTGTGCATCCATTACGATTTGCCCAAACGGCCAAGTATCTCCAGAATCTGAAATTTTCCCAATCACAATAGGAAGTCCTTTATTCCCTAGATGCAATCGAATCAAATGCATCAGCTGACTCAGATTTTTTTCATAATCCAAAGCTGATGACTCTACCGTTTCCGCATCGCCTTCTCCCTGCATCCAGAATATACCTTTTGGAATCAAAACATCTTTTAGGCCATCTCCATTTATGTCTTTTACCTTGTAGGCGTTCTTTAGTGTATTTTGAAAATGATCGTATTGATTGATCCCGTTTTTTCCTTTAAATCCAGGAGCCCAAGAACCAAAGAAACGTGCAGATAAACTATCCAAAGCCGATCCTCCACGCGCATATTTGATGAAAGCGATTTTCCTATTCGAATACTGTTCTTTAAGAAACTTAGCCAGCGTCAATTCCAATCCAAACCGATTTGAGTAGATATTTTTCTTCCCTTTGGAATAAAATCCTACTCCATATCCGGGTTGAAGAGCTGACCAATTTCCTAAGCCACCATCTTTGGCACCATCAGCAGCAGCATTCCCATTAAAGATTAGGACATCCTCCTGTATTTTATTCAGCGAATCAGGTAAGTGTTCATTATAACCATAGCCCTCCATATTGGATTGTCCTCCTAAAAAGAAGAGAAAGAAGGTATCCTGCACTGGTTCTTGTGCATTCAAAAAGGTAGTTATCACCAAGAATAAATAACAAAATAAGCTCTTCATAATCATGCAAATAAAAAAGAGTAAGTCTATATAAACTTACTCTTTTTCACGGTCCAATAAAAGGCCTATATCACTATAACAGATGTTATTTAAGGTTAGATATATCCACACTTCCCTTTTCTACGATGTAAGAATCCATTCTAAAATCCGTATTATAAAAGGCAACTATGGTATCAAATTGCTCTCCTTCTCTAAGCATCAAATTAAAACTTTCAGGTGCTTTGTATTGATCTTTTTTCATACTGTAAAGCCAGGCTTTTATATCTTTCCCTGCTTCCTGAAGCATCACTTTTTCTTCGTAGGTATTCGGATCAAACACAATAATGGTATCCTGAGTCTTCCCTTTATTGACACCTAAAAAACTCAAACTAGCCTCTGGTGCCGTCTTGATAACTTCTACCACCTTTTTAACTTCGCGTTCTACAATCTCCACCGTTTCCTCAAAAGTCTCGGGGTTGAAGGTAATGATAGTATCATATTCTATTTCAACATCTTCCGGATTAGTAGGTCGCTCTACTATCGTTACCGTTTCTGCGAAAGTATTTGGATCAAAAGAAATAATGGTATCATATTCTACTTGT
>OMKD01000114.1 GCA_900299495.1 Sphingobacteriales bacterium | reverse complement strand
TTCTCTGTAATAATTGATACCGGTGGTGTATAATTCTAAAGCATCAGATGCATCCCGACCATTCCACGGATCACCACTGGCATGAGCAGCCTGACCATAATACTCCACGATAAAATCAACGAGTGCCAATCCACTTTGTACAGCCACCTTGGTCGAACCACCTGGATGCCAATCCATCACTACATCCACATCATCAAATACTCCAGCACGGATCATCCATAATTTACCAAAGAATTTTTCTTCTGCAGGACAACCATAAAAACGAACGGTTCCTGAAAGCTCACCAGCCTCGATAAGTTCTTTAATAGCAGTTGCAGCACCTAAGGACGCTACACCAAAAAGGTTGTGTCCACAGCCATGACCAGCAGCACCTGCATTAAGCGGATCTTTATGTGGTACAGTCTTTTGTGATAACCCAGGTAAGGCATCAAATTCACCTAGAATACCAATTATAGGTTCTCCAGAACCATACTCTGCAACAAATGCTGTGGGCATTTCGCCGATGCCCGTAGTCACCCTGAACCCATTAGCTTCTGCATAACTGACAAGGTCTGCTGCTGAACGAGTTTCTTCAAACGCAATTTCTTCATAAGACCAAATCCGGTCACTCAAATCTCGAAGATCCTCGAACTGTGCATTTACGGAATTGATTACCGCTTGCTTATTTTGGTTCTCATGTCCAAGCTGGCAAAACAGCCCTGTAATTGGAACCATGAGTATTGAAATCAAGAAGATTCTCATAATTTATATTTAATCATTTAAATTCATACTGACTACAAGCTAAAGGAGGAATGCCTGCAAACAAATTCAACAAATAAAAGAATCAAGTCAATTGAAAATCCTTGATCACTTTATTTGTATATAATTTCCGTGTCTATTCTATACTTTCGAACAATTTTACGAATAGTCATAAATAGAAGAATTGGTATACCAACAATAGTAAATATGGAGACCACTACCCCAATAAAATCTGAGCCTGAACAGAACGCATTGCAAGCAATAGCGAGGCCTAGAAGTGCAAGAGCCGCAGCTACAAGCACACTCAATATTATCAAAAGAACCATGACTGCGGTATTGGAACCGGAATCGCTTGATTTATTGGCTTTAAGCTCTTTTTTCAATGCCCGAAGCTCCGTTTTGTATCGCTTTTTAAGTTTTCTGTACTCTTTAACGACTATAAAATTCGAAAGGTCAAAAAGCTTTTCTCCTTTTTTTATACTTGGTTTAAGTACTACAAATTCAGCGTTTGCCTCTGAAAATGAAGCTGTATCAGAAGAGTCTCTATTTAGATAGGTAGTAGAGCAACAAGTCACTAAAAGATATGCCACAAAGATTAAGCTAAAATCCATCAACTTCCTATTCCGAAAGGTATTCTTAAGTATAGGCAAAAATTTACTTTTTGTAGGATAGGCGATAAAACATAAGCTACCGATACCGACAACAGTCCATGTCAACCAAGTTGGAATCACAGCATCATTCAAAAACAATAAAGCGCCAAAGAAAAGCCCATTTAGCAAAACCGCCATTTGGATAATGAAAACAATAATCCATGATTGAACTCGATTTTGCTTGGCCCATGTTGAGTAAGACTCAATATTCATATGGTAATAGATTCTAACAACATTAGTGATATTAAAATGGGTTTTCCTACATAAACCCTTAATAATCTTTCTAATATACTAAATTTTAATTAGACCTGTGGCATTAAAAAAATTACAAAGCGAGGGATTAATAAAACTGTTTAAAATGACTAGAGAATTAATATAAGACTGGAATCTACTTCAATAAACCATTCAATCGAAGCCTCAGATAATCTCTGACCAAATCACTGATTGAATATTTATCATCGGAAAATAATTCAGGATTGGTGACCATTTCCACGACAAACATCTTGTCCATTGCAGTTAGTAATTCAACCGAAATATTATTGTAAATCCCCATTTCAATTCCACGGGTATACAGGTCACTTAATAAGCCCACAAACGTATCGGTAAGAAATTCTATTTGTTGCCAGACTACAGGGTAATATTTTCGAATCGATTGCAAAAAATCAAGCCTTATGCCTGCAGTACCATTGGCAAAGATCTCTATGAAATCTGAATAAATTCTGGAAACATCCTTTGATAGTACATCAACCTTATTGAGTTGGTCAAATATAGCCTTTACACGGGTTTGGCAGGCCGCCTGAAGCACCTCTTCTTTGGATACAAAATAAGTGTAAAAGGTCGATTTACTTTTACCCGATATACGAACAAGATCGTCCATAGTCATCGTTTTTAGATCCTCGCCTTGAATATCACGGAGCAATACACTCAACCATTTATTGACCTTTGGTGTAATCGCTTTTCGATCCTTTGTTACCGACTTCCTACCCATTCAATCCTTTTTTTCAGACTCAAGAGAATTATTTACAAAAATGTTCTAGTAAGTTCTAAAAAATAAAACTATATTACAATAAATAGTTCGATTAACAACATAATCATCTTGTTGTCATGGGAAAATTCAAATACTTCGCGGCATATCTTACACCAGCTTTGGCGTTGCTTACATTCTACAGTAACGGGCTAATGGCTTATGTGGGAATTCTGGTTTTATATGTTCTGATACCTGTTACTGAGCAGATTCTTCCTTTATCAACAGAGAACTTTTCGAAAGAAGAAAAGGCCTTGGCGAAAGATGATTGGTTCTATGATCTGGCTGTATCCTTTATTGTACCTGTCCATCTGTTTGCGATGTATGTGTTTCTTAGTACCATCACAGATCCTACGCTAAGCAATTCGGATATCATAGCGCGAGTATTTATGATGGGAACCCTTCTCGGAGTGATTGGTATCAATGTAGGACATGAACTTGGACACAAGACCCAACAACCTTTTAAACAGTTTCTAGCCCAGATACTATTAACTACTTCCGTTCAAAATCATTTCATGACCTACCACAACGGAGGTCACCACAGAGATATTGGTACACCGAAGGATCTGTCCTCTGCCAGAAAGGGAGAGAACTTTTATCTATTTGCATTGAAATCTCAGATTGGAGGATACTTCAAAACCTGGAGGCTTGAAAATGAGCGTTTAGCAGCTAAAGGTAAAAGTAAGCTTCTGAACCCAATGATCGTCTATACTTTGCTTCCGTGGATCATGCTCTTGGGGATATATCTTTATTTTGGAAGCTATGTATTCGTATGTTACTTTATCGCGAGCGTTTACGGAATTGCCATACTTGAATCTCAAAACTTCTTTGCTCATTATGGTCTTAGGAGAAAACAATTGGAAAATGGGCGATACGAAAAAGTCAATGCGCAACACTCCTGGAACTCTGATCATTTAATCGGAAGAGTCCTACTATTTGAATTGACGAGACATTCGGATCACCACCATAATGGATCTAAAGAATATCAGGTACTGGACTCTAAAAACGAAAGTCCATTATTACCCTACGGATATCCTGCAATGCTAATCCTATCCTTCTTTCCTTTCCTGTTCAAGCCTATCATGGCCAAGCAGCTAAAAGTATACGGAATAGAATAGCAGTTATTATATTTGTTTCGCTGTTTTATAGCCAGTGGAGTTTTCCCATAGATTGTATCTAAGTTCTAAATCTTCTGGAAGATAGATAACGAATAAATTATTGGGCTTAAGATCTACTCGCACTGGCTTACCAGAAATAAATGCCATTTTCTTTGAGCTTTCAGGACATCCCATTCGGGTGGACATGATGTCGCCATTACCATTAAACTCAAAGAAGTAAATGCCGGATGCTTTATCAAATTGCTTATCGAATTGCCCCTGAAGCCAATGCTTATTGCAATCGATTTCAGTTTCTTTACCTACATAAAATTCCAGACTAACCTGAGAAGCTTTTACCTCATTTATTCCAATCACACAGCGCTTCATACCCTCAGCTGCCTCAGGATACTGACTTAGCGTTTCTGCATCAGGAGAGTACTCTTTGAACAGCATAGCGGATGAGTTGACCTTTGGAGAACATCCTGTCAATACAAACAAAAAGAAAGCGGCAGTAAGCCCATAAATTATTAGCGATTTCATACATCTTTATTTAAGTCTAAAGAATTTCCAACTTCGTATCTTTGAGCTTTATGATTCCTTGGAGGTTTCCAAACAGCATGCTGCCATCGCTCAACTCACAAATCCCAAAATACATATTACCCATACTAAATAACGGCGGAACGATCTGTTCCATTGTGATACTCGCATTTTTCATGTCTTGACCAAAGCGTAGCACATTCCACATGCCTGTCACCTCATCCACCGCACTGATATAAATCTGCTTGGCATCTGTTTCAAAGATATATCCTGTAAATGATCGATGAATTTGATAGTATGTATCCCCATCAAAAGCCCATAAGCCATCGTTCCCTGCTAGAAGAATACGACCATCACTTGATTGTATCATACATCTGATGTTGATAAATCCATTTGAAGAACTAGGATGGTCTAATTCCTTAAATTGTTGCCCATCAAAAGAACAGGCTTTATCTCTGGTTCCAATCCAGTAGTTGCCCGGACTAGTTTCCACAATCGTATTTACATCATCACTACAAAGGCCATCTTTTTTGCTATAAGTTGTGAATCGACCTTTTTCCAATTTAGAAATTCCACCCGTTGTACAAAACCATAGAATCCCAGCTGAATCTTCATAAATCTCAGTAATGGAATTGGATCCCAAACCATCTTCCAAAGAGTAGTGATAAAAATATATTCCATCATATTTATACAAACCACCTCCGATTGTCCCAAACCAAATATTCCCTGTTCGGTCTTCTCGTACTGAAAAAACATGAAACTTCTTCAGACCTTCTTTCAGGGTATGATTTATATACTTTTCTCCATCAAACTGAATAATGCCCTGCCAGCAAGCTATCCATACAGAACCATCACGAGTCTGTATCGTATTTCTACTGATACTCTTTGGTCCAAATGTGCTTATAAGTTCATCAGATTCCACAAAGTAAGGATCTTGCTCCTTGATCGAATCTGGCAAAACAATACTTTCTATCTTATTTAATCCAAGCAATGAATTACTAGCAGAAAGCGAAGTACCTATTATCAAAAACAGGCTAAGCACTTTTAGCTTAAGAATTCGATCCATGATATTTTTTTGCATAATCCGAAATCAACTTTTAGATCTTGATCAAACGTTCTGTATGCAGTCGTTTAGCTCCCTCATAAACCTCTAACACGAGCATTCCTGCTGTGTATTTAGAACAATC
>OMKD01000113.1 GCA_900299495.1 Sphingobacteriales bacterium | reverse complement strand
TAATAAATATCTATCAAATTCTGACTTCTACACAGGAGCATTCCCAGCAGAATTTTCAAACACAACAGCAGGTGTATTTGACCTGAGAATGCGAAATGGCAATAATGAAAAACACGAATTCAATGGACAACTGGGATTCCTGGGAACAGAATTGAGTGCAGAAGGCCCCTTGTCAAAGAATAAAAAATCTTCGTATTTAGTTAACTACAGATATTCAAGTCTACAATTGTTCAGCGCACTGAATATCAATGTAGGTACTAACGCTATTCCAAAATATCAGGATGCTGCGTTCCGCCTGAACTTCCCACAAAAGAATGGAGGAAATCTAGCCGTATGGGGTATTGGAGGATACAGCAATATTGATATTGTACTTAGTACAGAAGAAGCACCAAACGAGGAGACTCTAATCTATGGATCCAATGACAGAGATCAATATTTTGGTTCGAATATGGCCATTGGTGGAATAAGCTATAATCAACCTTTAAACAAGAACACCTTCTTCAAAGCAACTATTGCGGCAAGTCATCAAGAGGTAGATGCAAATCATGATCTGATTGTAAGACATGTTGAGAATGATCTTTATGTGATTGACTCACTTCCACAGATTCTTGATTATAATTTTACGGAGCGAAAGATTGCCGCTTATGCATCATTAAATAAGAAGCTTAGTAATAAGGGGACTCTGAAGCTTGGCTTGAATACAGATTTTTATTTCTACAACTATCTGGACTCAGCAAGAGTGATCAGACCAAGTAACGAACTTGAGCCAATCGGCGATTGGGAGGTTCGATGGAATGCACAGGAAACAGCTGCTATGATTCAGCCTTATATTCAGTACAAGAAAAAACTCAATCCAGCTTTAGTATTCACTGCAGGATTAAGCAGTACGATCTTTACACTGAACGAAAATAGTATATCACCATTAGAGCCAAGACTTGGACTTGCATATACACTCAAGAATGAAAAAGGCAAGCTTACCTTTGGTTATGGATTACACTCACAGAACTTACCAGGGTACTTATATTTCTATGGAGATGAAGCAGCAAATGGTCAACTTAATGAGTATAACAGAGATCTAGGCCTGTCCAAAAGCCATCAGTTAGCTCTAGGGTATGACATCAACTTTGGAGAAGCAATGCGCTTTAGAACCGAAGTCTATTACCAAAGATTATTTGATCAGGCGGTTGAAGTACAAACCTCATCCTTCTCTTTAGTGAACTCAGGATCAGGATTCTCAAGATTCTTCCCTGAGCCCCTTCAAAATACAGGAATTGGAAGAAACTATGGTCTAGAGGTAACTTTGGAGCGATTCTTCCAAGCAGGATACTATATCTTATTTACCGGTTCAGTGTTTGATTCTAAATATCAGGGATCGGATCAGGTTTGGAGAAATACAAGCTTCAATGGACGCTTCGCAACTAATGCTGTTTTTGCAAAAGAAATTGAATTCAAATCAGGATCGACCTTCAACTTTGGTGGAAAGCTAACCTATGCAGGTGGTCGTTGGTATGGACCTGCTGATGAAGAAGCATCTGCAGAAGCGCTGGAAGTGATATACCAGGATGAAAACAGAAACTCAATCCAGTTTGCTCCATATTTCAGATTAGATGGAAAGATCACCTACACCATCAACAAGCAAAATGTGACACATGAAATTGGAATCGACTTCGTAAATCTTACGAATACGAAAAACATTCTTACGCTGACCTACGCACCGGACCACCCGAGTGGGAATCCGATACAGGAAGAATATCAGTTAGGATTTTTACCGATTTTCTACTATAAAATCGATTTTTAAGCAAAAAAGGCTTGATTTTACTCAAATCAAGCCTTTTTTCTTTAAATAACCGCCTTATCTTCAATAAGTATAGATTTTAGATCTGCTGGTGAATAATTAACAGACTTCAGTGTTTTATTGTCTGAACTCCGATAAACCAACCAGAATTCACCTTTCTGAACAATATAACTCTCTGTTCCATCTTTATCCATATAATGCTTTTGAGTAGCGATAGCCTCTTCCTCTGAAGCGCAGGTCTTACTCATATTAGAGCGTTGAACTTCATCGAATAATTTTTTAAAAGCATCACCCATACCAAACTCCAAGACTGCCCCAGAAAGTACGTATTGTATATCGCAAAGTGCATCAGCCACCTCCACAAGATCATTGGCTTCAATAGCTTCTTTAAGCTCATTAAGTTCTTCCTGTAGAAGAGATACTCTAAGTTCAGCTCTCTTAGCTGCTGGCATTTGAGGATTTGATAAAACTGGATGTCCGAATGTATCGTGAAATGCTTTAACCTGATTAAGTGGATCTATTTTTTCCATAGTTTCTTTTAAAACAAAAAATTAATTAAAACTTGAAACTTAAAACAATTTATTTAAGTTTATATTTCTAAAATTACTATTTATGCCTGACTCCTTGTTACCACTGATCTACGTCACCCTAGGCTTCGCTCTGGGCTATGTTATTGCAATGCTCAAGTTTAGAGGTAATTCCTCTTCAATAGACTTAAAAAAGGACTATATCCCTAAAGTTCAATTCGAAGAAAAGCTATTACAATTACAAAAAATTGAAGATCATAATCGTTCCCTGAATGAGGAATTAATTGAGTTGTCTAAAGATAATGCTACGCTTGAAACTAATCTAAACAATATGCAGGAAAACCTGCATAAGCAAAAAGAAGAAATACTTAAACTCAACGAGCAGGCCCAACTACAATTCAAAGAACTTGCCAATACCATTCTTCAGGAAAAAAGTGAAAGCTTTAAAAAAACGAATCAGGAGGCACTGACAGATATTCTAAAACCTCTAAAAGAGAAGATTGGTGAATTTGAAAAAGGGATAGATCGAAAATTCAATCAGGATGCAAAAGATAAAGGTGCACTGGCAGAAGCCATCAACAACTTAAGAGAGCTAAATAGCCAATTAAGCCAGGATGCTTTATCGCTTACAAAAGCTTTAAAAGGAGACTCAAAGGCACAGGGGGATTGGGGAGAGATGCAGCTTGAGCAATTGTTGGAAGTATCCGGGCTTCAAAAAGGAATTCATTTCAACACACAAAACTCTTTCAAAGACAAGAATGGGCATTTAAAACGACCTGATTTCATTGTTAATCTCCCTGAAAACAGATGTATTATCATTGATTCAAAGGTTTCGTTGACGGCTTATGAAAGATATTGCTCAACAGAGGATACTAAAGAACAGAAGGTATTCTTAAAACAACATATCGAAAGCCTTAAGAATCATATAAAGGGCCTCACTGGTAAAACCTATGAAAATTTAGAGGGACTTAACACCGTTGACTATGTGATGCTTTACGTACCTATAGAACCTGCTCTAAGTCTTGCGATGACTGAGCAAAACGATCTGTATCAATTTGCGTTGGATAGAAACATAATTTTGGTATCCAATACTACCCTTTTGGCAACGATGCGTACGGTCTCCTTTATATGGAAAAAACAAAGTCAGGAAAAGAATGCTTTGAGAATAGCCAAAGAAGCTGGACAGCTATACGATAAGTTCATAGGTTTTGTAGAAGACCTAAATGAATTGGGCAATCAATTACAAAAATCGAATCGCTCTTTTGAAAAAGCTATGAATAAGCTTTCAGATTCTCCAATAAAAGGAAAAACCATTTTGGGTAAAATTGAAAACCTGAAGGAACTTGGTGCAGAAACAAACAAGTCCCTTCCGGCCAAACAACAAGAAGAGCTTGGTCTTAATTGACTAGGCTTCCTGCAATTTCCCTTAAATCTGATCGTCTTCCCTCAAATTGACTAAGCTTTTCTTTGCTAGTAAAAGTTCGCTTGAATCGTATAGCGTTTCGCTTCCATAGACCTTTAAAGTATATAAACACCAATCCAGTCAATGGCAATCCAATAATAACAGCCAGGGCAAACATCCACGGCAAAAAGATGAAAGACAACAATACGGTTAGGAAGAAATATATATTATAGAAAACCAGAGCTGCTCCAATCTTTACAGAGCAAATAAATTCATCCCGTTTCATTAATTTGTAAGCAAGACGCTTCCCTCCGTAAATAGGCAAGAAATTAGCTACATATCCTACTAATGCAAAAGGTGCTAAAAGAATCAATAAAATCGTAGCAAGGGGATTCCATGACTTGGAACTAGCTATAACAGCATCACTCAAACCCGAGGCTTTCAAATCATTGAAATATTGATTGGTCTTTTGTTTAATTGAAGTACAATCCTCTTCATCTAGATTATTTACAAATTCTGTTGTTCGAATTTCTTTTTCTAATAGATCCTCAGCAGCATCTTTTGCAGGTAATAAAGAGAAAGTATGATCATTATGCTCCATTTTCAGAAGCTTACCTACAAATCCAGCATCCTCGCCACGCTCAATATGTACAAGATTACTTCGCATGATTTGAAAAGCATCATCTCGCATGGTATTAATCGTCCTAACCGGATCCTCTTCATAATCTTTTACATATTTCGCTAATGGAATAGGATCATCAAACTTAATATGAACAACGGAACGCCAACGAGTTGGATCAGAATAACTTAATGAAACCGGAACAATATTTATATCATCTAAGTTGTAATTCTTCCAATAATGCATCGCCATATGGGCAAAACCTTTCTTAAAGGGCCTCAGTTTTCTGCGCTTATCCGTTGAACCCTCAGGCATAATCATAACTGAGCCGTTCTTATGCAGAACCTTTGCAATGCGATCAAAGGTCTCGTTATTTTTATCCTTAGCATGTCGGGATTCAGAAGCTCTGAAAATGGGAATACCATTTATGCTATTCAACATCTTTAAAGCGACACCTTTTTTGAAAACATCACCACGAATAAGAAAATGAAGATAAGCTTTAGTCTGGGTGGCTAATAATATTGGATCAACAAACGAAGTGGGATGATTAAGCAAATATAAGGTCTTCTTTCCCACAGGCATTTTCTGCTCGTTGATAAGATATATTTTTTTGAAATAAATTCTTAAAGCATACCTTAGCTGTGGACAAAAATAACTATACAGTGTCATATTTCCTTTTTAGGTTTTCAAAAGCACGATTCATATCCTGAATTTGATCCAAGATTGTAAGTCGTGTCTCTAAATTTAAGCCCTTGAACTTAATTTTATTCAATTCATCCTTATATAAATACCTAAATCGTTTAAATAATAAACCCAAGTTCAGAATAATGAACATGTATATAGCACCAAATGGAATATACACAGCAGCAAGAACCATCGTTGTTGCAAAAAACAATATCCCTGCTCCCATTACAGATGCAAAAAATACAGAAATGATAAATGTATCTACGATCTTGATCTTACTATTGACCCATTTTGCAAAAAAGTAAGGAACAGAAACAAGAAGCCCAAAAGGCATAAGTATATAGTACAACAAAATAACAAACCAACGAACGGAAACCTCATTGGAAAAAGGCATTAGATTCAATCCATACTTTTCAACAGCTTCATTCAATGTCTTCACCTTTGATCCTATTTCTTGTTTCTCTTCATCATTCAACACTGAAATAGCTAAGCAAAGGTCTTTTTGAACTTTCACACGATCATCAAAACGCTTATCCACTCCCACTGGATTCAGTTTGATATGGACATCGAGAACTGATTCTGTAAGATCATCATCTTTTTCATTAGGAATCTGGATTAAGGTTTTTTCCAATTCACGACCGATAACCTCCGTTAATTTCATTATACCTCTATTATTATGCTCTTCATAGATCTCATAATAATCAGCCACTCGAATAGATTCTCCTATCGTAAAATGTACCTCAGTACCCAGCTCATCCTGATTTGTAAAGTTAGCACCAACAGGAACTATCCTAAGACCGCAATTTGGTCGTTTATCCAATGTACCAAATGCAATCCTAGCAGTACCTTTTTTCATCTTCCCCATTCTACGCTCTGGCGTTATATGTCCTTCTGCAAGTATCATAAGCCATTTCTTCTTAAGCAGATACTCTACTACATATCGAATGGATTCGAAATTATTTTTTACCACATTCAAGCCCCCATCTTTAACCCGAAACATCGGCACCAAATGGATAGAAGCTAGGAGCATCCTTTTGAACTTTGTCTTAAAGAGATCTCCCCTTACAATAAAACTGAGGGACTTAGGCAACCAAGTTGCCATTAGACAGGGTTCTAAAAAAGCAGAGGGGTGATTAACAGCAAAAATTACAGGAACACCTTTGGGTATATTTTCCATCCCTTTAAACCTTACATTTCTGTATAGCATTTGAAAGGTCAACCTGGCAAAGGGACGGATTAAATAGTAAAGCATTAAAAGGCGATTTTAAATAATTGAAATTGAATATTTGCCAAAATTATCTTTTTTTATCAAACTATTACAATCTGATTTTTTAATATTGAGCAAAGATCAAACATACGATAATAGTATTTAATGAATAGCCATAAAAAAATAATTGTTATTGGTGGTCCTACAGCTTCTGGAAAGACAAGCTTGTCTATTCAATTAGCACAGGCATTGAATTGCCCAATACTATCAGCAGACAGCAGGCAATTCTATAAGGAAATGACAATTGGTACTGCAAAACCAACAACAGAAGAACTATCCAAAGCTGAACATTACTTTATCGGCAATAAGAGTATACATGAACCTTTCACGGTTGGAGATTATGAGAAAGAAGCATTGGCGTTATGTACTGAACTCTTTAAAAATAATGACTACTTGGTAGTGGTCGGAGGATCAGGCTTATTCATTGATGCTTTAACCATTGGACTAAATGAATTCCCAGATATTCCAGAGTCCGTAAAAAAAAGCGTACAAGATGCCTATGATCAACGGGGTTTAGAATACCTAAAAGAAAAATTAAAAAAAGCGGACCCTGAGTATTATGATATTGTTGATATCAATAATCCAGTTCGCTTAATGAGAGCTCTTACAGTAACAGAGCATACAGGTAAAACATTTAGCTCCTTTCGAAATCAACAATTAACTCCCAGACCTTTTACCTCTTTCTATTTTGCACTAGACTGGGATCGAGAAATTCTCTATAATCGTATAAACATTCGTGTAGACTTGATGCTTACTGAAGGACTACTTGAGGAGGTTAAAAACTTATACCCGCATAAAAACCTCGTTGCTATGCAAACTGTAGGTTATCAAGAATTTTTTGAGGCTATGGACGGTAAGATCAGCCAGCAGGAGGCTATCGATTTGATTAAAAGAAATTCAAGGAGATACGCTAAAAGACAAATGACTTGGCTAAGAAGAGAAAGTAAGTATCATTTATTAAAAACCGACAGCGCACAGGTTATTCAGGATGCTGCAAAAGAAATATTAAAAATCATAGAATAAAAAAGCACATATATATTCTAAATCATTATATTTGGATAGTGCTTATGCACATGAAAACAATTTACAGCATCGGTAATTTATACCGATAATAGAACAAGCCCTATTTATTAGGGCTTTTTTTATCTTAAAAATGAAGGATTTGGTATAAGTTTATTATCCAACTTAACTAAAATGTTTATTTTAAGGCTATACTAATAATTAATCATTACATATGGACTTATTCTTATATTTCTTTCTATTCCTTGCTTTTGTAATTCTAGCATCTGGAATATTTACCGTAAAACAGCAATCTGCTGTGGTTGTAGAACGTTTCGGAAAATTTCAAAGCATCCGATATCCTGGACTTAACTTCAAATTCCCTATAGTAGATAAGAAGTCCAGACCAATATCTTTAAAGATAAATCAATTGGATGTAAACGTAGAAACAAAGACATCAGATGATGTATTTGTGGCCTTGAAGGTTTCTGTTCAATTTATCATAATCAAAGAGAAGGTATTTGATGCATACTATCGTTTGGAAAATCCAAGAGAACAAATTAATGCATATGTATTTGATGTTGTACGTGCCGAGGTTCCAAAGATGAAACTTGATGATGTCTTTATAAAGAAGGACGATATCGCTATTGCCATAAAGAGTGAAATTGAAGAGGCTATGTCAAATTATGGTTATGGCATCATAAAAGCTCTTGTTACCGATATTGATCCTGATGCTGAGGTAAAGCGTTCGATGAACCACATTAATGCAGCTGAACGTCAAAAATTGGCTACTGAGTACGAAGCAGAAGCAGAGCGTATCCGCATCGTAGCTCGTGCAAAGGCAGAAGCAGAGTCTAAAAGGCTTCAAGGTCAGGGTATTGCTGATCAAAGAAGAGAAATTGCAAGAGGTCTGGAGGAATCCGTTGAGGTTTTAAATAAAGTGGGAATTAACTCTCAGGAAGCTTCCGCACTAATCGTTGTAACCCAACACTATGATACGCTACAATCCATGGGTGAGAATTCAAATTCAAACCTTGTATTATTACCTAACTCACCAGCATCTGGTTCTAACATGCTCAGTGAGATGGTAACATCCTTTACCGCATCTCAGATGCTAGGTGAAAAGATGAAAGAAGAGAACAAAGTGAAGAAATAAAAAAAGCCCGGTTAATCCGGGCTTTTTCTTTATTTGAACTTTCTCTTTAAAGTCTCTGGAACAGCCATTGTATTGACCATAATACCTACTGTTTTCATATCGAAATACGCCTCTGACATATAAAGATATCCAGCGAATGGGCCAATTTCACCCCATGAGTTTTTAACCTTATAATAGGTCCTTCCCATATTATCTTTTACGCGACCTACTATATGCATCAAATGATCATCTGTAGTCACGTAGGTCATAAATTGATCTTGTCTTAGATTATCGTCAACCCTTGTCTCCCTGTATTCATTATCCAGACTGATAACTTCATCGTTAGATAATACAGCAAGCCCTTCTTTTGCTCTGAATCCATTTTCTGACACATCACCATCCCATGAAACAGTATAGCCATTAGCAAGCGCATAATCTACAATTGAACGTAAATCTTCTAATTCTACATTCATATAAGATCCGTTTGAATAATTATCAGGAATCTCCAAAATAAATGACTTATACTTTGGATGGTGATTAAATGAAGTAAAAGACATATAAGCCTCCGGATTTAAGCCATTGAAACTTGCATATCCCAATGCGTCTACTTCTCTTGGTAATGCTCCCAAATGCTTATCTAACACCTTATTCACCTTTGTCATCCAATAAGGAGACTTATCCTTGGATTTAATTTCAGCATCTAGAAGTTCTTTTAGTTCTTTTTCTAAAGCTTCATGATCATGAGGTGTATCAGCTGTGCGTCCAGGATAATTCTTTTCAGGTACCACACCATATTTCTCAATCACGTTGATTACATCATGGCTTAAAGACCCTTGACTAAAGTTTGCCTTGCCTTGTCTTAGGTAATAATTTTGAGCTTTATCAAAATAAATATGCCTTACGATATACATTTCAGATAAATCAATCTCATCAAAGCCCATTCTGATAATCTCTGACTCCAAAAAAGAAATCGTCGAAAACGACCAGCAAGTACCCGTTCTACCTTGGCTTTTGACTGCAGTACAAGTGATATCCTCAAGTCCTTTCAATGATGGACTCTGAGCAAAAAGACTGCCTGTGAAAAGCATCACAAGCATTAAACAACTTAATATATTTTTCATACAAAAATTTTCTTTCCGAAAATATAGCTAAAAGAAGGCAGAGTCCATAAAAAAACCTCCCCCAGTCAAAAGACCGGAAGGAGGTTATCCCAAAAACCGATTACATAGTATTGTTTAGTCCCTTAAAAAGGGTACATAACTTTCTTATTATAGGTTAATCAATTTCTTTGTTAAAGTTAAGTTATTTGTCTTCAGTGTGTAGTAATATACACCTGACTCACCCAAATCACTAGAAGAAATTGTTACCGTGTTCAAACCAGCCTCAGCATCTATATCTAGAGCTTTAACTTCCTGGCCTGAAATATTTACAAAGCTAAGCGTCACATTTTCAGCTTGTTCTAAAGAGAATTCAATTGTAGAGATTCCATTGAACGGGTTAGGCTCATTTTGGAACAATACAGTAGAACGATCCTCTGAAGTAAAGTTAAGAATTACATCGAATAATTCTGCATTTGTGTTATACGCTTCTGCATTTGTATATGAAGATGAAATAGTAAATACTTCATCCAGATTAATCGTTTTATTTGCTTTGAAAGTGAATGAAAGAACTGCACCTTCTTCCGCAAGATCAACATTCGCAAAATCATTCCAAGAAGCAGTAATAGCTCCTTGACCCAACTTTGTCAATCCAATGTTTCCAGCGTTTAGTTTAGCATCGTTCAAAGCAACGAATTCAACTGCATCCGTAAAGTCCAATGTAAACTGGAATCCAGCAAGTACTTCCTCTGATCTAAGTTCAAACGTAAATTCATTACCTGCTTCGATCAACTCGTTTTCAGAAGTGAAACTTACTTTGTTCAAAGAACGATTCTCAGCAGTAGTAAACGAATTTGTTTCAGCTGAAGCATTCAAATCACCAACTTTAATAGCAACGAAATCCGCATCAAGTACATCTGCATCAACATTGTTCATATTGATTACTTCAGGGAATCCAGTTAACCATGGATTAGTGGAATCAGGGAATACGTAATCTGCATCAACAAATCTCCAAGATGTATTATTCTGGAAATTCTCATCGATCTGAAGAATTACTCTTCTGATAGAAACAAGATCCAACGTTGTTACAGATCCGGAGTTGTTCGCATCTGCAGCAATCATTTTATATGGAGAATTCAATGGAGTGATTCCAAGAATGTGCTGAGAAATGATAACCAAATCATAAGTAGTTACCCCATTTTCAGGATTTGAATCCAAAAGTGCCGAGATAGAGTAATCTCCACCTTCCTCAACTTCCATTTCAAATTGACCATTTAAATCAGAGTTCACTGTATTAAGACCATTGTTTACATCAATCATTGCACTTTCTACACCATTACCTTCTTCTGTTGCTACAGTACCAGCTAGTGTGATTAGTGGAGTTGATCCACATACATCTAAGTTATCTTGAACTTCAACGATTACTTCACAGAAATCAGTCAAACCACCTTCATCTGTAACATAAACAGATACAAAGTTCAGTCCAAGGTCATCACAATCGAATTGCATCATTGGAGCAGATCCTGCCTCATCATATGTGAAAGATACAATCTCACCACAGTTATCGAATGAACCAGCATCAAAGTCAGCTGCAGGCACTTCAACCATACCAGACTGCATGATAGTAATCACTAGTGCATCTACACAGAAAGCAGTTGGAGCTTTATCTTCTACGATTACAGTTCTTACTGTTGTACTTGCATTACCACAAGGATCGATTACCGTGTAAGTCACCTCATATGTTCCTGCAGGAACCGCTGTGTATGATCCATTAGAACCATATGCTGCAAGGTTACCGTCATTTATAGTGATTGAATATACATCTGTATTACAACCACCTTCAATCGTAATATCGTCTAATTGAACATTAACATCACATCCAGAAGTAATCTGAGTAGTGAATGTTGTTGAACTAACAACTGGCGCAACATCATCCTTAACCTTTACAGTTTGTTGATAGGTGATATAATCAGAACCAGTTACATTATAATTTACTCCAGGAGAGGTAGCCTCTGTACCCTGACTATTTACAACATCATAAGTACACCAGTTAATTACGGTCCAATCACGGAAGATTTTGAAACATGCATCCTGTCCAGGAACATCAAACTGAGTATCCTCAAATGCTATTGCGATCATTTCACAAGCATCATCAGAAATTGTAGGTGTACCGAAGTCGATATCTTCATAATCACAATCAGCATCAACTGGCTGATCAAAATCAGCTGGGAATGAAACCGTCCAATTTGAAACGTGATAGATAGAAATTGTTTGAGAACAACTTACAGGACCATTATTGCTTGCATCTGTAACTGTCCAAGTTCTAGTAATAGAACCTTCACCACATTGATCTACTGAATAGTTTACATCATATGTTTCAGTGAAATCACAGTTATCACCTAGTAAAGCAGTACCAAATGCATCCAGTACAGTCCAATCTTCATTTTCTAAAGCTGGCGCATAATCTGTGTAGTAGGTATCACAATCAATTTCTTGATTTTGAGGACAAGCAGCATAAGGATCAAGTTTGTCATTAACCAATACCTGAACCATACACTCATTATAGTTACCGAAACAATCGTAAGCTCTTAAGATAACCTGCTCATCAGTATCCGTACAATCAAAAGTAACTGTTTCACCAAATACGAAGCCATCCATTCTTCTTACCTGAAGATTGTCAAGGCAACAGTTATCATATGTTCCGTTATCAAATGAAGCAGCAAATACAACAGCCTCACCTGCAGAGTTTAAGTTTACATCTGTAACTTCAAGACAAATCATAGTAGGTGTTACATCATCTTGAACAGTGATCGTAATATCCTGAGAAGAAGTATTACCACATGCATCTGTTGCATTTACAGTTAACACATGATTACCAAGCTCAAGACCTGCACCTGGGATAAATCCACCTGCATTACCATTCTCTCCATTTGCATATTCTAATTCACCAATTGCTGTAAACATTGTAATTGTGTATTCATTACAATTATCAGAAACAGCAGGTGCTGGAATAAATGCATTTGTTGAACAAGCATTAGGATCAGTTGACAATTCGATTGTAGCCGCATCGATTACCGGTGCAGTCAAATCTGAAACAGAAACTAATTGCTCGT
>OMKD01000112.1 GCA_900299495.1 Sphingobacteriales bacterium | reverse complement strand
TACGCAATATTTCTGCATACATACCACCTTAAATTGGCTTTATAAATCCAAATCACTTAATATATCTATATGAAAAGTCAATTTCAATTCCCCTTTAAGAAAGTATTAATCGCCTTTATTTTATTGTTTCATTTTACTGTAGGGTATAGTCAAAGTCTCTTTTTTATGGGAGACAAATCCTATCCATCTACTGGCAAATTTTCATTCAATTCCGATAGCTATTTTAATAAAGTTGAATTCCTTATAGCAAAAGGAAATGGTAAAGGGTATATAGCTATTAGTAGAAATAATAGCTCTAGTCTTAGAATTGAAGGTAAGTTGATTATTTATCTTGACGATGGGACGGTTATCACTTGTATTGACCGTAAGAAGTATGACCATGTGAATGGAATAGCAACAACCGTTTATCATTTGACCAATGAAGAATTGAATAAAATGCAAAGGAGTAATATCAATTCTATTCGCTACTCAGTAAAATGTACAACATGTATATCGTCTACCGCAGAAGGTAATTATGCTGAAGCCAATAAGAGCTCAGGAAGTGGCTACAGAGAGCAGGCTCGCGTTAATGTCCCTAGTTTGATATGGGCTTTGTATAATTAAGAAGTATCCTATTACAGGGAGATTTTTTAAAAACTAATTTACTAATCTATTAAACCTCAATTAATGAAAAGTTTTATTTGCTTTATCTTTTTAAGCTTTCTATCATTTGATTCAAATAATGTACGTGCAAATAATTGTTTGCCTTATGAAACTGTTGATCTAAATACCAACGAATGTACATCCTACGAAAAATATAGAGTGACAGCAAGGACTCGAAATTCTTATGGCGAAAATTATTGGATTGATTTAGTAGTAGAAGGAAGCGTGTCCTCATTAGGTAGCAGTATTTATGGTGTTTATTATGATGACGGTTATGGCTTAAAATCTGTGTCTTACATGACGGATTTTACTTATGAAAATACCTATTACGTTTACATAAATGGCAAGCAATTCTATTTCAAGTTCTAGGTCGAGTAATATATTTTAGATTTGTTCTGTTATCCAATTCTTTAGGCGAGCGAACAAACTAAATAAAACACACGGCGCATTCCGAAAAGCCTAACGAGTAGGACCATTAAAACAAATAAAAGATGTCTTATCAAATCCTCAAAGATGCTAAAGGAAAAGTCATTGGTAAAATCTGGACCAGTGGACATGGTGTTCAGGAACTCAAAGATTCTAAAGGTAAAAAGCTGGGGTATTATGATCCTCGGACAGGAATTACCAAAACTAGTAATGGACGTAAAGTAGGGAAGGGTAATTTGTTGCTGACCTTGTTGAATTAGTATCTGCCCATTGAATGAAAAGAAAGAGAAAGCTCAGTTTTTAACTGGGCTTTTTTCTTTCCAAATTGGACTTATTTGGACAAGAAATTCTATCAGAATTTCTCCTCTATTTTCAACAGCTAAATCATTGTTTTTCAACCAACATTTACAGCCTAAAACCTGTAACTAAATCCATTTTTTACGTTATACAAGTGAACTGAATTTTTAACATAATCCCTACAATCAATGAAAACATATCTCATTTCTTCAGAAGAGGTTTTTCACCCCTTCGTAACTGATATGTGGTGCCTGGACCTAAACAATTTTGATCAGGCATCCTTAAGCCGAAAATTAGCTATTTATCATAGTTTGTATTACCAGTTGAAGTATTTAAATCTATATGCCAATACTGATTTTGATCGAGCTTTTATTCCTGTTTTAGAAAAATGCTTTTCGGATAAAAAGAAGTATGAAGGTGCATTTATCTTTGATGAAAAGCTATATGATATTCAAAGGCGAGATGTTTTTTCGAATTTCGATCTTATGGATCATATGATATTACTTAAACATGCCAAAGATCATGCAGTTTTTCAATTAGATTATGACGGTAAAGAGTTGCTTTATTTAGATTATAATGATAAAGTTTTCCATGATATTCTGGTCCGAAGTGGTTTTGAAAAAGTGAAGCAAGAAGATATAAAAGGGGATTTAAAGAAAGGTACAGCATTGGAGATTCCTAAAGATTTAATTAATCAAATGGTAAAGGCTTCTAGTATAGTTGACTTGGAGGATTGGTTTAATCGTAGGCTTCAACCTGTATATGATTTTTTAGTTGCTCAGGGACAAGACTTAAATTTAAAGCCCAACTCATTTTTAAGCGAGGGATACTTTATGTACGAAGGTGGTAAGTTTTATTATTATCTATTAACTAACCATTTTGAAGGTTCGGCCTGTGGAGAAGTGGACGAGGGTTATGCTTGTAATGTTGACTTAACAGGTAATCTTGAAACTCGCAGTTTAAATAATCTACTTAAGCAATTATCTGGAGTCTTTTATATGATTGCACCTCATTTGGTTGATGGTTACTTCTTCTATGGAGATAAAGAACGTCAACTATTCAAAAAATTGAGTGCAGTAGTTAAGGTCGAGTCCCGATTCAATATCAACACTTTTTTCTACGGTGGTGAAGGACGTATTCGTTTTGAAGAGGGAATGACCTTAGATGCCGGTAGTCATCCTTATACTATTGAATATGGAAAGGAAAGAGAAAATCTAGCAAGGATATCTTCTGAGCATTTGAGTGCATCTAATAGAGAAGAACATGAAGATTGGACAGGCGATAAAGTATATCGAATGGGGTATGTAGAAGAGTGGTATATCGAAAAAGCCTATAGAGAACAACTCAAAGCAGATGCCCTGGCAAAACTCAAAGAAATCAAGAAGCAATGTAAGTTGATTGGATTGCCCTACAAACTTGGAGAAGTGTTTAACGAATGCCGTCTAAGTAAGTCTCGATAAATCAAATACCGTAATCATAACTAATCATTTTAATAAAGCCATTACAAGCATGTTGTAGTGGCTTTTAACATGTAAATCCCAAATCATATGAAAATGATCTTAAAAAATGGACCCTATACCTATTACAATCTCTATGATGGTCCCTGGAATTTCAATTTTACAGATTTCAAAGCGGCTAGCCTTGCGAGAAAGATTAATTGGTTTCATAGCCTAATGGTATTTAAGCCTTTATTTAGAG
>OMKD01000111.1 GCA_900299495.1 Sphingobacteriales bacterium | reverse complement strand
TTGTAGGAATACATCCCCAGTTTAGGCAAATACCACCAACACTCTCACGTTCAACAATGGCAACTTTCATGCCTAATTGTGAAGCCCTAATGGCAGCTACATATCCACCGGGACCACTACCAACTACAATAATATCGTAATTCATTTTTTCTTATTTACGCAAAAGATTATTTAAAAATTTGCACAAATATAATGATTTGCGATACAATTTCAGATTAGCTACAAATAAAATTCCCTGTTGCTAAAAACAACAGGGAATCAATCGACTTACTGATACTATTATAAAATAATTATATCCGGTTTGAAGTGAGCGTTCTTTTATTCGTTACATCGCTCTGACAATAAAAATAGAAAAAGCAATGGGAAAAAGAGAATATATTTTAATTTTTTTCAGATGTCATTAGGATTCTTATGATACGGGATTCTCCGATAGGGGTCTCATCCATTTTTAGATAAATAATCTCTGAAAACTGTATTTTTTGACCTGTTTTTATCAATTCTCCTTGGCGTTGAAATTCATTTGCAAATTGATTTAGTGCAAAAAGTGAAGGATCTAAGGCTGAAAATCTATTAAAAATGTCCGATGCGTAGTCTACAATTTCTAGCTCAGAATTAGTTTGAAAACGAAATTCCTGGCTAATTTGGTCACAACCACTTTGAATAATTTCTACCTGCTCAGATTCTAATTCAAAGGATTCTGATGTCTTATAATCTCCAAGACGTTCGAATGTATAATTCTGTAAACTATCCTGCACCTGCTGGAAAATGGCAACAGGTGCATTATACAAACAATCGGCAGGGTCCAAATTTGATGATTCCTTATCTTTTTCTGATGAGCAAGAAAAACAAAGCACTAAAACTACCAGCACTTTAAGAGTCCAAAAGGAAGTATTTGAGAATGTCATAAAGAAATTAGAGATTTAAGTCAGAAAATGTTCAGACAAGTTATAGATTTGTATTGTCAATATAACCAAGACTAAATTATTTATTGTAAAAAGTATATTATGGAAGGTAAAGTCCTTGCAGATGTTCATCAGCAGATAGAACAGTTTATGGATTCATTAATTTCCAAAAATGCCGGAGAGGTTGAATTCCATCAAGCAGTGCGCGAAGTCGCTGAAACTATTATTCCTTTTATTCAGGCAACACCTAAATATCAGAATAAGGCCCTTTTAGAAAGACTTACAGAACCTGATCGTTTGATTTCTTTCCGAGTTTCATGGCTAGATGATGCTGGTATGATTCAGGTAAATAAAGGATACCGAGTACAATTTAATAATGCATTGGGACCTTATAAAGGTGGCCTGCGTTTCCATCCAACCGTTAACCAATCAATTCTAAAGTTCCTGGGATTTGAGCAAATTTTCAAAAACAGCCTTACTACCTTACCGATGGGTGGAGGAAAAGGTGGTTCTGATTTCAATCCTAAAGGAAAATCTGATAATGAAATCATGAAGTTCTGTCAGGCATTTATGCTAGAATTGAATCGCCACATTGGAGCAGACACTGATGTTCCTGCTGGTGATATTGGTGTAGGTGGAAGAGAGATTGGCTACATGTTTGGTATGTATAAAAAGATCAAGAATATACACCATGGTGTACTTACTGGTAAAGGACTGAACTATGGAGGTTCACTGATTAGACCAGAGGCAACAGGTTACGGATGTGTATACTTTGCAGATTATATGCTTAAGCACAGTGGTAATGATATAAAAGGTAAAGTATGTCTAGTATCTGGTTCTGGTAACGTAGCTCAATATGCTACTGAAAAACTTATTGAACTAGGTGCTAAAGTTGTAACCCTTTCAGACTCATCTGGGACAGTATATGATGCCGATGGTATTACAACTGAAAAGTTGGAATGGGTAAAAGACTTAAAAAACAACCGTAGAGGTCGTATTAAAGAATATGCAGACCATTTCGGTGCTCTTTATCTTGAAGGACAGCGTCCATGGACTATTAAAGGTGATCTTGCATTCCCTTGTGCTACTCAAAATGAGTTGAATGAAGATGAGGCAAAGACGCTTGTGTCTAATGGCGTAATTGCAGTAGCTGAAGGAGCTAACATGCCTGTAACAGCTAAAGGTGTCGAGATTTTCAAAAATCGTAAGGTTCTTTTCGCACCAGGAAAAGCATCTAACGCAGGAGGTGTTGCAACATCAGGATTAGAAATGAGTCAAAACTCTTTGCGCCTAAACTGGAGTAGGGAAGAAGTAGATTCCAAATTGAAAGGGATTATGGCTTCTATTCACGAACAATGTATCAAATTTGGTGAAAAAGAGGATGGTACAGTAGACTATGTTCAGGGTGCAAACATTGCTGGTTTTGTAAAGGTTGCAGATGCAATGCTTGATCAAGGTGTAATTTAGATTCTAAGAATTTAAATAATACGCTTTTTGGGTTTGTTTAGGTCTCCATATTTATTATTTTTGTGGCTCACAATTAATAGTTGATTTAATATGGCTAGAGAATTACAACTTCGTGAAGCCCTGAATGAGGCGATGTCTGAAGAAATGAGACTGGATGACAGAGTCTTCGTAATGGGTGAAGAAGTAGCTCAATATAATGGTGCCTACAAGGTTACTAAAGGTATGTTGGACGAGTTTGGTCCACAACGTGTAATCGATACACCAATTGCGGAATTAGGTTTCGCAGGTATTGGTGTTGGTGCTGCTATGAATGGTCTTAGACCAATCGTTGAATTTATGACTTGGAACTTTGCGGTTCTTGCTTTCGATCAGATCGTAAACAACGCTGCAAAAACACTTTCTCAATCAGCTGGACAGTTTTCTTGTCCAATCGTATTCAGAGGACCTTCAGGTTCTGCTGGACAGCTTGCACAGCAACACTCTCAAACTTTTGAAAGTTGGTTGGCAAACTGCCCAGGTCTAAAAGTAGTTTCTACTATTGACCCTGCAGATGCAAAAGGTCTTATGAAGGCAGCAATTCGTGATGAAGATGTTGTTTGTTTCATGGAGTCTGAGGTTATGTATGGCCACAAAGGCTTAGTACCGGATGGTGAGCACCTAGTAGAAATTGGTAAGGCAGCCGTTAAGCGTGAAGGTACTGATGTAACAATAGTATCTTATAACAAAATGGTCCTTGTTGCACTTCAGGCAGCTGAAGAATTAGCAAAAGAGGGCATCTCCGCTGAGGTAATTGATCTAAGAACTATTCGTCCTTTGGATTACCACACACTTGTGAACTCTTTAAAGAAGACAAACAGAATGGTAGTGGTTGAAGAATCTTGGCCATTTGCTTCTGTAGCATCAGAAATAGCTTATCAAATGCAATCTTATGCATTCGATTACTTAGATGCCCCAGTAGCACGTGTGATGGGAGCAGATACTTCTATGCCATACGCACCAACTTTAGTTGAGGAATATCTTCCAAATCCAGCTAAAGTAATCAAAGCAGTTAAGCAGGTTATCTACAGATGATCCGCACAACATAAAAGTTAAAAAGGGCACCAAATTGGTGCCCTTTTTTTATACTCGAAAAATATGCGAGTGCAACTGATGACCTTTAGGCAAAAACATGCGCTCATATTTAGTTTTATTCGCAGTCTCTGGATTTTTTAAGGTAACAGGCCAATGTGATCTGATAATAACTGGAGTTCTTGATGGACCTCTGCCAGGAGGATTTCCCAAAATGATTGAATTGTTTGCTTTAGAAGAAATAAGTAGTCTTCAATCCTATGGTTTAGGAGCAGCAAATAATGGTAATGGAAGTGATGGTATAGAGTTCAACTTTCCAAATGAACCCCTACCTGCAGGCAGTTTTATCTATGTATCTGCAGAATCATCTGCCTTTACATCATTCTTTGGCTTTGCTCCAGATTATATAACTGGAAGTTTACCAAACTCAGCCTGCTATTTTAATGGCAATGATGCAATCGAACTATTCTACCAAGGGCAAGTAATCGACGTTATGGGAGACGTAGATGTAGATGGCGCTGGCACATCCTGGGATTATATGGATGGTTGGATGTATAGAACAGATAATGTTCAGTGTAATTATGGAACCTTTAGTCCTAATCTTTGGACTAGCAGTGGAGCAGGGGCCTTGGTAGGAGAATCTGATAATGATAGTGCCAATATACCTTTCCCGATTGGTTCATATCAAAATAGTCCACCTTTACCTATTCATGATTTCGCAGCAGATTATCAAATCAATGGCGATGACTTAGTCTTAAGTCTTATATTATTCGGAAGCTTAGAAGAAGAATATCTAATTCTAGAGCGCTCTATCAATGGACACGATTTTGAACCTTTCGAATTGATTAATCCGAATCAACTTTTCCTAAGCCTAAGCTTAAAGCAAATGACTCCTTATAACTATCTGAAGATAAAACTTATAGATAATAACGGTGAAGTCTATAAGGAGCAAAAGCTATTCATCCAATGGAGCCAAAAGCAACAATTCACTTGTTACAAAAATGCTTATCAATTACACCTCCAAAACCATACCGGATCTACAATCACTGTATGTGTGTATCTACCTAATAATCAGCTCTTTAAAACCATTGAATTAAAGCCGAGGGAGAGAAGTCAATGGTCGCCTGCCTTACAAAACCAAATAGCCATTATACTTTTCAGAGACAATAGAGGAAATATCCTCGAAACAAAGAAGATTTTATTGTAAGGCTTGAAGCGCTTCGATTTTCGTTAATTCCCGAACATCTCCGATCTGCATACCGTCGATTGCAATACCACCAATCTTTACACGAATCAGTCTTAGAACAGGAAAGCCAATCTTAGCAAACATCTTTCTAACCTGTCTGTTCTTTCCTTCAGTCAATTCAATTTGTACCCAATACGTGGGGATGTTTTCACGCTCTCGAATTGGAGGATTACGATCAGGCATTTCAACGGCATCGCCTAGCAATCTTAATTTTGCAGGAGCGCATTTATGATCTTTCTTATTGATACGAATGCTTAGACGGCCATTGCGTAACGTATCCAGGTCCGAGTTAGAAGGTAAACCTTCAACTTGGACCCAGTATGTTTTTTTCTTTTTTGAATTGGGATCCAACAAATCCTTATTCATACGTTTATCATTCGTCAATAACAGCAGCCCTTCTGAATCCCTATCCAGTCGACCTACCGGATATACATCCTTAGGAAAGTGAAACAAATCAGAAAGTACCTTATGGTCAGGCACCTCTTTAGTGAACTGACTTAAATACCCGAAGGGCTTCGATATGACGTAATATCTGTTCATCGCTAATTATTATACATTAAATCTGAAGTGCATGATGTCTCCATCCTCTACAATATATTCCTTACCCTCAACATTCATTTTACCAGCCTCTTTTACCTTAGCCTCTGAACCTAAAGAAACATAGTCATCATATTTGATAACTTCAGCACGAATGAATCCTTTTTCAAAATCAGTATGAATCACACCTGCTGCCTGTGGAGCCTTCCATTCCCTAACAATAGTCCATGCTCTTACCTCTTTTACACCAGCGGTAAAATAAGTAATCAGATTCAATAGCTTGTAACAAGAATTTATAAGCTTGTTTACGCCTGGTTCTTTTAAACCCATCTCTGCAAGGTACTCTAATCGCTCTTCCTTCGTATCAAGTACAGCAATCTCACTTTCGATATCTGCACTAATAAGAATAACCTCTGCATGTTCGTCTTTCACAAATTCTGCAAATTTCTTGGTGTGGTCATTTCCATCTATTACAGAATCCTCATCTACATTACATACGTAAAGAATTGGCTTACCCGTTAGCAAACTAAGTTCTTTATAAAGCTCTTCGGTTGTTTCATCGATTTCAAAACTTCTGGCAGGCTTCATTGCGTTTAGGTGCTCAAGAAGGCTTGAAGCAATTTCAAGTGCTTTTTGGTCTTCTTTTTTACCCGATTTAGCCTGTTTCTTAAGCTTCTCCATTCGCTTCTCTACCGTCTCAATATCTTTGAAAAGTAGCTCTGCATCAATGGTTTCCTTATCTCTGATTGGATCTACGCTACCATCCACATGTACCACGTTCCCATTATCAAAACATCTAACTACGTGTATGATTGCATCTACCTCTCTGATGTTACCAAGGAATTGATTTCCTAATCCTTCTCCTTGAGAAGCTCCTTTGATAAGACCTGCGATATCAACGATCTCTACGGTTGTAGGTTGCGTTTTTTCAGGGTTTACCAATTCAGACAACTTATCCAATCTTGAATCAGGAACAGTAATCATACCTATATTAGGATCCTTTGTTGCAAAAGGATAATTCGCTGCCAGTGCTTTAGCAGATGTTAAGGCATTGAAAAGAGTCGATTTTCCAACATTTGGAAGTCCAACGATACCGCATTTAAGAGCCATTAGCTTTACTTTTTGTAATTCAAATTTGGCGCAAATATAATTCTAAAAATAACGCTAGACAAATAATAGGAATATTTGGTTTGTCATACTAAAAATCTCTACCTTAACAGTAATGAATTTTTTGGCACATTTATACCTCTCTGGCACCGATGAGCAATTGATGATTGGCAATTATTTAGCTGATCTGATGAATAAAAAAGCTCTTGAACAATTTGATCCAGCCATTCAGCGTGGCGTTAAGCTACATCGAATAATAGATAGCTTCACAGATAATCATAGCGTAGTTGATGAAGCCTGTGCCTTACTCAGACCTAAACACCACAAATATGCTCCAATATTAGTGGATATCTTTTTTGATTATTTCTTATCCAAGAACTGGTCAAGTTTCACTAAGGAATCACCCAAAGATTTCAGAAAAAGAGCTTATGACATTTTACTGCGCTATGCAGATACGTTCCCTAGCAAAGTTAGAGACCAAACAAAACGAATGATAGGAGGAGATTGGTTATACTCTTACGGTCATTTGGAAGGTATAGATTTCGTACTGCACAAACTTAGACAACGCGTATCTAAACCTCAGCATATTGAAGGGGGAGTAGAATCTCTTATACAACATGAAAAAAAGCTCAATGAAATCTTCATTAACTTTTTTCCATCTCTAATTGAGAAATGCATCCAATTTGGAGCCGATATTAACCTTCGAAGTGAAGAGATATCGTAAAGGTTCTTGATAGAATCTTATCTATGATTTGTGACTCTTCAAGATTTTCATTGTAAATAAGAGTGTTTCCAAGCCCATGAGAGAATTTAATCTCTGGAGAAAATATGAAGTAAGGGAAGAAGAACTGAATGCCACCACCAATTTCCAAAGCAAAATCAGTAGGAGATACCTTCACTAACTCCACATCCTTAATTACAGCTCTTGACTCACTAGCTACATCAAATGAATATTTAATACCTCCAATGACAAAAAGTCTGGTATCATTATAAGGAGCAGATTTATAGCGAATATGAAAAGGCATTTCTGCAAATACGCTTTCTATCTTACGCTGAAAAATCTCTTCTCCAGGTCTGTTATATCTTAAATTCCTAGTTGCAAATGACAAAGTAGGTAAGAATCGTACATCAAAGTATTTCCCAATTTTCAAATTGGTGACAATACCAAAATTACCTCCTGACCCCATCACAGATTCAATCGAGTTGAAATTAGAATTACCTATGAAATTCTTGGATTGAAAAATAGAATAATTAGCGGTGTTTACACCTAATGTGATACCAAAATAATAGGGCTTCTGCTGGAAATCCATGAAGTTGTAGTTTCCTCTTCCAGCCTGAGCACTTAAGAAAGTACATGCTAAAATGGTAAAGCCTATTGTTAGTAATTGTCTCTTTTGCATTTACACTTTTGTTTAACCTACCCTTAAACGCAGGTTCCTGTGATTCTATTGGATGTTAAGTCAGATTTATTTGTCGCCAAGATAAATCGAGCATATACCAAGGCTTAATTTGACCTGCCTGCAGTTCTTATAACCCACTGATTGCATAATGTTTAAAAACTTGCTGCCCTGTGGGAAGGCTTGTACAGATTCAAATAAATATTTATAGGCCTTAGGATCCTTTGAAGTGAATTTACCAATAAAAGGCAGTATAAACTTAAAATAGAACTGAAATATTTGTTTAAATGGAAAAACGGAAGGTTTTGAGAACTCCAAAATAAGCACCGTTCCACCTTTTTTCACCACTCTTAGCATTTCAGATAAGCCCTTCTCCAAATTCTCAAAATTTCGAACTCCAAAAGCTACGGTAGCAGCATCGAAGGTGTCGTCACCAAATTCGATTGCTTCTGAATCTCCTAATTTCAAGCTGATGATCTGATCAAGTCCCATTTGACTGATCTTCTTTTTGCCTACTTCAAGCATTTCACTAGAAATATCGATACCGACAATTGATTCAGGTTGAATGATATTAGCAGTAGAAATCGCTACATCAGCTGTACCTGTGGCAACATCAAGAATAACGGAAGGATTATTCTTCTTCAGAATATTGATTGCACGCTTTCTCCAAATTTTATCAATTCCAAGAGACAAAACTCTGTTCAAAAGATCATATTTGGGGGCAATATTATTGAACATATTAGAAACCTGCTCTTTCTTGCTGCCAGATTCCTGATAAGGTTTTACTACTTTACTCAAAGCTGTTATTTTTTTCGCAAATATAGAATATAATCAGCTTAAATAACTAAAGTATTTCCACTTAGAACAGATCCTTTACATTAAAGAACTCCTTTTTACAAATTTGTGTTATGTATTCGTTAAAAGCATTTAAACTCAACACTAAGTTTAGGGGCTTTATATTTCTTTATATATGGGGCTTTTCTTAAATTTGTCTCTCTTAAAACAACTATTAATCCGTCTGCCTAAAAATGTTCGGATTATAGTTTAACAAACAAACATAATTAAATGGATCAATCTTCAGGACAACGCATTATACCAGTTAGGATTGAGGATCAGATGAAATCAGCTTACATAGATTATTCTATGTCGGTTATCGTCTCGAGAGCTCTTCCCGATGTAAGGGATGGATTAAAACCCGTACACCGGAGGATTCTATACGGTATGCATGAATTAGGAGTAACCTATAACAAAGCATACAAAAAATCTGCACGTATTGTCGGTGAGGTTTTGGGTAAGTATCACCCACATGGAGATTCTGCTGTTTATGACACTATGGTAAGAATGGCTCAGTATTGGTCATTGCGTTACCCTTTAGTGGATGGACAGGGTAACTTCGGTTCAATGGATGGTGATAGTCCTGCAGCAATGCGTTATACAGAGGCAAGAATGAATCGTATTGCCGATGATTTCCTTGGAGATATTGCAAAGGATACTGTTGATTTTGATCTGAACTTCGATGATACGCTAAAAGAACCTACCGTTCTACCTACCAGAATTCCTAATCTATTGGTCAATGGAGCATCAGGTATCGCTGTAGGTATGGCAACAAACATGCTTCCGCACAACCTATCAGAAGTTATCGATGGGGTGATTGCATGTCTTGAAAATGAAGAGATTACTATTGATGAGTTATGTCAACTTGTAAAGGCCCCTGACTTCCCAACCGGAGGTATCATCTACGGTATGAAAGGAGTAAGAGAAGCCTTCGAAACGGGTAGAGGTAGAGTAGTAGTTAGAGGTAAGGCTCGTATTGAGACTGCCGCTAATGGTAAAGAAACCATCATTGTTGATGAGATTCCTTATCAGGTGAATAAGGCAAACCTGATCGTTAAGATTGCAGACCTTGTCAATTCTAAGAAGGTAGATGGAATTACAGACATCAGAGATGAATCCGACAGAAATGGACTGCGAATTGTAATTGAGGTAAGGAGAGATGCTATGGCAAATGTTATCCTATCTCAATTATACAAATACACACCACTTCAATCCTCGTACGGAGTAAATAATGTCGCGCTTGTAAATGGCAGACCTATGACTCTGAATCTGAAGGATATGATCGAGGAATTCATCAAATTCCGATATGAAGTAATCGTTCGTAGGACTAAGTTTGAACTAAACAAAGCAAGAAGAAGAGCACACATATTGGTTGGTCTTTTAGTTGCTTTGGATTATATAGATAAAGTTATTAGCCTAATTAGGGCTTCAAAGACACCAGAAGAAGCTCGTATTGGCTTGATGGAAGGTAAGTTCATTGAAGACTTGGATGCTTTCTGGTCTAAGTTCTCAGAATTGATCGAGACTAGAACTGAGGAGCAGATCCTTGAAGAAGGAAATGTATTAACAATCGATCAGGCGAAGGCTATTCTTGATATGCGTCTTCAAAAACTTACAGGTCTGGAGCGTGAAAAGATCAAAGCTGAGTTTGATGAGTTAATGCTTGAAATTGCGCGTTTAGAATCTATACTTGCAAGCAAAGAACTGCAACGTAACCTGATCAAGGATGAGTTGGTAGTGATTAAAGAGCAGTATGGTGATGAGCGTAGAACGGAGATCAACTACTCCGATGGCGATATTTCCCTTGAAGATATGATTCCTCAGGAGGACGTAGTAGTTACGATATCACATTTGGGATACGTAAAACGAACTGCAGTTTCCGAGTATCGTACACAGAGTCGTGGAGGACGCGGTGCTATGGGAGCTAAAACCCGTGATGAAGATTTCGTAGAACACATGATTGTTGCCAATACGCACTCCTACATGATGTTGTTTACGGAACAAGGAAAGTGTTTCTGGTTGAAAGTATATGAGATTCCAGAAGCTACCAAAACATCTTCGGGTAGAGTATTACAGAATATTCTATCCATACCTAAGGATGACAAAGTAAAGGCTTACATCTTGGTTGATAATCTTTCTGAAGAGGAATACATCAACAACCATTATATATTGTTTGCGACTAAGAAAGGATTGGTTAAAAAGACTATGCTTGAAGCATATAGCCGTCCAAGAGTTGGAGGAATAAATGCAATTAGTATAAACGAAGACGATCAACTTTTAGAGGCAATTCTTACTACAGGTAACAGTGAAGTAATCATTGCTAACAAATCAGGTAACGCCATCAGATTCAACGAATCAGCGGTGAGATCTATGGGTAGAACGGCTACTGGTGTTAGAGGTATTCGCTTACTAGAAGATGGTAGTGATGAAGTAGTTGGAATGATTTGTTTTGATGCTGAAGATACTGAAACTGCTGTTATGGTCGTTTCAGAAAAAGGAAATGGTAAACGAACATCTTTTGCCGACTACCGTTTAACAAACAGGGGTGGTAAAGGTGTAAGAAACATGATGGTTACAGATAAGACAGGACCAGTTGTTGCAATAAAAGCGGTTCTTGAAACGGATGACCTTATGATTACTACCAGATCTGGAATTACTATACGCTCGAAAGTGTCAGAGATCAGAGTGATGGGAAGATCTACTCAGGGAGTTCGAATCATCCGTCTTGATAAGTCTGATAGTATTGCTGATGTTGCAGTGATTGCTGAGGACAATGAAAACGAGGACAATGAAAATGATCAAAACAACAATGAGGAAACTAATAATGAATAAAGTAAATACTTACAAAATCGGGATTATGAATAAATTCATGTTAAGTTTACTATGCCTAGTTGCATGTACACTTACCTTAAATGCTCAAATCGAGCCTGCAAAAGCATTTAAAAAAGCTAAAAGAGCTTACACTGCCTACAATATGGACCAGGCAAACAATGCAGCTAGCTTACCAGAGGCTTCTGAGATGATTAATATTGCAATGGAGGATGCTGAGGTTGCTGCATCTTTCGAGGCTTGGGAACTTCGTTCTCAGATAAACAGCACAACAGTAAACGCTGCATACAACGCATATTCTGCCAGTGTTATAGCTGGAAATGCTCAAGAAATAGAGGTATCGACATTAGAATTGGCAAATCAAGCATACAGCGATGCTATGAAAGCTAGCGAACTTGCCATAAAAAAAATTCAGAAATCTTCTATGGAAGGGCTTTTGAGAGAAGTTGGTAACGCAAACTACAACGCCTATTCATATTACTTGGAAGGTAAGAAATATGCAGAGGCATTTCCTCACGCATTGAACCTTACAAATGCACACGAAGCATTAGTAGAAATGGGTGAATTTTATTTCCCTGCTGCAGAAGATTACAGTAGCTTACTTTATGCAGCTGCATTCTGTGGTAAGGCTGCTAAAGCTGAAGAAGCAAAGACACTTTACAGAAAATTGATCGACATGGGTTCTGACAACTCTGCAGTTTACTCTGACCTTTTCAATATTTTAATTGAAGAAGGAGATGAAGAAGCAGGTCTTGCAGTTCTTGATAAGGGTAAAGAAATGTTCCCAGATAACCAGGACATACTTTATGCTGAGATCAATTACTTCCTTAAGAATAACAAATACGAGCAGTTAGTAGACAAACTTAAACTAGCTATCGAAAAAGAGCCTGAGAATAAGTCATTATACTCTATCCTTGGGGTTACTTACGAGCAGATCTATAAAGCACGTCTAGCGTCTATCGGTTCTGAAAACGAGGAGACAAACATGTTGTTTGACTCAGCAGTTGAGTACTTTGGATTAGCAATTGAAAAAGACCCTGAATATACAGATGCGATTTACGGTCTTGGTGCACTTTACTACAACAAAGCTGCTCAAAACAGTGAAGTAATGCGTAACCTGGGTACGTCAAAAGCTGATTTCGAACTATATGACAAGTTGAAGGCTGAAATGGACGATTTATTCAATAAATCACTTCCTTATTTCCAGAAAGTTGAAAGAATTGATGCAAACGATAGAAACAGTCTTATCGCACTTAAAGAAATCTACGCTAAGCAAGGTAACCTTGATATGTCAGTAGAATTCAAGAATAGAATTCAGACTATCGATGATGGTGGTTCTAATGAATCTTCATACTTCGGTAACTAATACATAAGTATTATCTAATAAAAAAGGTGAGGTTGATTTATTGTTCAACTTCACCTTTTTTAGTTATATAAGTATTATACTTGTATATGACCGATGTACTCATAAAATATATCGACCGATTTGTAGAAAGAATTGGCAATAGCTCAGGATGGTTAGCTTTAATTCTAATAATTGTAGTCTGCATTGATGTTGTACTGCGATCATTGGATAGCTCAGTTACCTGGTTGAGTGATCTTCAATGGCATATTTTTGCAGCCTTATTTCTACTGGGAGGTGCATATACCTTGCAAAAAGACAGCCACGTCCGAGTGGATCTTTTTTACAACAAGTTTAATCGTAAGGATAAAGCCTGGGTCAATTTAATGGGCATTCTTTGTTTGCTTTTACCTTGGTGTATTATACTCATGGTTTACACCTTCAGATTTGCCATTGACTCTTTATTCATTATGGAGGGATCTCCTGATCCTAATGGATTACCTTTTCGTTTTGTGATAAAATTTATCCTGTTCTTTAGCATAGCTCTTGTTTTTCTGCAATCAATTTCAATGCTACTGAAGAGTATCAAAACTATAAAAACCAATAACTAAGCATGGAGATACTTGCTATTATACTGTTCCTGAGTATTTTTCTACTTCTTTTATATGGATTCCCCGTTGCATTTACTTTAGGAGGACTTTCTATTCTTTATGCGGTTTGTTTTCTGGATCTTAGTTCATTTTCTGCGTTACCACCTCGGTTTTTAGGAATCATGAGTAATTATGTACTCTTGGCTGTACCCTTATTTGTTTTCATGGGTATTATGTTAGAGAAATCAGGCATAGCCGAACAGATGTTACGGACAATGGCTTTTTTATTTGGAAAACTTAGAGGAGGTCTAGCAATTTCGGTAGTGATTGTAGGTGCATTACTTGCTGCATCTACGGGTATTGTAGGAGCAACAGTGGTCACCATGGGCTTGATTAGTCTTCCTACTATGCTCAAACAAGGATACAGTGTCGAATTGGCTACAGGCACTATTTCAGCTTCAGGAACTTTAGGGCAGATTATTCCACCATCTATTGTTTTAATCCTTTTAGGTTCAGTGATGAATGTACCTGTTGGAGATCTTTTTCAGGCTGCTATTATTCCTGGTATTACTTTAGTTGGAATCTATATACTCTATATCATTTTGAAGAGTGTACTTGATAAAAAGAGTGCTCCACCTGTTGATGCAGACCAGCTAAAAGCTTTTTGGTCAGGAGACAAGGTTTGGTGGTCTATTCTTAAATCCTTTTTATTTCCTTTTCTACTAATTTTTTTGGTCCTTGGATCAATTATTCTTGGAGTAGCAACACCAACTGAAGCAGCAGGGGTAGGGGCCTTAGGTGCCATTATCCTGAGCGGATTTATGGGTAAATTGAAAATGGAAACTCTTAAACACGTATCTGTTGAAACGATGAAGCTGACGAGTATGATCTTCTTCATACTACTTGGAGCTACTTGTTTCTCGTTTGTATTTAGATCATTGGGAGGAGATGAGTTTTTGATTCAGGCAATAAGCAGTTCAAGCTTGGGGGCAACCCACTTTCTATTGATTGTCATGCTGGTTATGTTTATCGCAGGGTTTTTCATTGATTTTATTGAAATCATTTTTATCCTTGTTCCA
>OMKD01000110.1 GCA_900299495.1 Sphingobacteriales bacterium | reverse complement strand
CACTCCCCCTGTGTGACAATCTTAAAAAATAACTGTTCTACTTGTTAATATCTTTAATCTCTTATCATTATCTATATGTAAGATGAGGTTTTATATATATGTATAAAAAATCATTTTATATTGATTGCCGAGTGATAAATTTAGTTTTTTGAGCCATAAAGTAAAGAATAGTAGTGATTTGTAGTTTTTTGTTGCCCCTTGAGATTGTGTATAATGTATTTTAAAAAAAATACATATGATGTTTGGAGGGCGTGGTTTATTTGATTGGGGGCAAAAAAAAAGATTGTCACTCCCCCTGTGTGACAATCTTAAAAAAAGCAACTGTTCTACTTGTTAATATCTTTAATCTCTTATCATTATCTGTATGTAAGATGGGTTTATTTTAATATGTGTAAAAAATCATTTTATTTGAATCGCCCCTTTTATTTGTGTGTAGGTAGAGCTATTAGTTACCAGTATTGAATAGTTTTTGTCTAGTATTTGCCCCTTAGTTTTTATGTGTTTGTATAAAAAAATATTTTATATAACTAATCAGGGTTCATTTTAGTGGTTTTGGTTCTATGGTGTATTCATAGAATAGTCATGCTGATGAACTAGGAATCTGTATGGTGGTTGTTTAAAGCAGATGTGGGTTTAAATGGAGTTAAAGGATGATCTATCGTAGTTGTTATATCCTTTCGATGTAGAGTAGGGGAGGTAAAAAAAAGATTGCCACTCCCCCCAGATGTGGCAATCCGTCAAAGCAATCGTTATGCTTAGTTATTACCTTTAATCTATTTATAGGTAAATTGAATAGAATTTCAAAAATATACAATCCTTTGAATTTTTATAAAATAAATATTAAAAAAATAAATCTATTTCTGTCTGATTAATAGTGTTTCTTTTGTTTTGGTTTAAATCGTTTTGTCGCCTGTGTGCGAAAATACTTTACGAGTTTGCAAAAAAAAAGATTGTCACTCCCCCTTGTGTGACAATCTTAAATAAGCAACTGTTTTACTTGTTTAAACCCTTAATTTTTAATTAACTATACCTTTAATTTATTTCAATGATAAGAGTCGGCGAAATACAAAAAATGATTATTGCCGTTCGAGATTGTGTTGGTTTTTTTATAAAGGTTATTGTTATTCAATGAGATAAGGGTTGTTGTTGCCTCTTGGTTTTGAAAAACCTGGGGCTTTTTATTTACTGCCCCAGAATTAGTTGGTTAACTAGTTTTTCGTTTCATTTACACGATAAACATTTACAAGTTAAGCACTTATCATCAGGTAAGTCTTTACAAATATATTTTTCTGCCTACTCATTTTTTTCAGGATTTTTATAACTATTATTAGTATACCTAAGCTTTTGTGTGAATTCTGCCCCTTCAAATAGTAAGTTTAGTGGAATTTTAATATGTAGTTTATTGTTAGATAGTTGTTGGTAAAGTACGGATTACTTTATGTGTTGTTAATAACCCGCAACTGATTATGACGATTTTAATAGAAGACCACGTCTACACAAAAGCCTTTCAGACTCCGAAAGTTCTTAGGATATTATCGCTTTTAGATAAAAGAACTTACAAGTCCTTTCTTAAATTTTTGGATTCTCCATACCTGAATACAAATATGAAACTGTATGATTTCGCGGAATATTTGTTTAAGTATTATCCTTCTTTTGAAAGTAAAAGTCTTAGTAAGGAAAATTTAGATGCATTTTTGTTTCCCGGGACAGGATATAATCGTAAGCGCATTACAGATTATCTATCCGATCTCAACAAGAAGCTTGAGCTTTTTATGAAGATTGAGACCATGAAAGCGAGTGAGTCTATTCAAAAGAATGTGTTGATAGATGCCTTTGATTCTCCAGGTTTCTATGATTTGTTTCATAAAGAGATTAGACGCAATACCGAGCAGCTTAAAGACGGAAAGGTTAAAGGACCGAATAAATACAGATTGATTGCTGAATTGGGAGAGCGATTGTTGTTTCATCCTGAATTCTTTGCAAAAAAGAATGATGATGAGCATGAATTGCTAATGGATGTAATGGAAAATCTGGATATGGATTTTGCCTTTTCTAAACTTCGACTAATAACCTTCTTTTATTCTAAGAAGGAGTTTATGACAGCGGAGTACAGTCCTAACTTTTTGGATAGGGTCATGGAGTTAAGTAATTCTGAATTTAGCAGGAAGCATATCGGTTTTAAAATTTATCTAGATTTGTTGTCGCTACAGAAGACTTCTGGGGATTGTGTCATGTTCAATAAGGTCTCAAATTTGTTTTTTCGAAATTCACAGATGTTAAGTGTAGGGGATCAGAAGAATATATTTATATGTTTGGCAAACTATTGTGTAAAGTCTATCAATCTCGAATTAGAGGGGTTCAAGCATCGAGAGTTACTTAATCTATATCACAATGCACTCGAGAATAAGATTCTTATCTATAACGGGCAATTATCGGATTCCACATTTAATAACATTGTGATAGCAGCTATTCGGGCAGGTGAGTTTGATTATGCAAATTCCTTTATTGAGAATTATAAAAAATACTTGGGAGATAAGATTCGAACTACGGCAGTTCGTTATTGCAAAGCCATAATTAGTTATAATCAGCGCAATTTTGATGAGGCTATAGGTTGGCTAGATGGAGCAAATAAACATTCGGAGATACGATACAAGATACAATGGCGCTATTTGTTCGTGAAGATTTATTTTGAGAAGAATAAAGAGGGTGGTTGGTCTACATATGAATTACTGGAGTCCTTCCTAGAGTCCTTTTCTATTTTCCTTAGGCGAAATGAGGAGTTGTCCCCTAGTAAAAAATCCACTTATATGGATTTTGTGAAGTTTACCAAACAATTGATGAAATATCATCCTTGGGGTCGTTATGATCAGGCAGATATCGAGAAATTAAGAAGCACGATTAAGAATTCAAGTACTATGGGTAAGAAATGGTTGTTAGAACAATTAAAAAAGGCTGGATAAAATATCCAGCCTTTGCTGTTTTTTTTAAGGCTCTAGCCAGTCTTCGTTACCGTTAAAACTATCAATTGCCTCCTGTGTAGCTGGAAATAGAACATTGTTCTCTTCCAACAAATTTTGTGTTAAACTTGTCATAATGGGTTTGGAATTAAATTATCAAAACAATAGGTGATGAGATAAAGAACCTAGCGCAACTGAAATTAATTACAATTTTGACTTATTATAGAGAGGAGATTTTAGACTATCAAAGTCCACGAAGGGGGCAGTTTTCTCTCTGTATTTTTCTATAGTATAATTCAAATATATATTAAAAAAACAAATAATGCACCCCCTGTGTATCAATTAATTGTAAATTTCATAACATTTTTTTTATTTGAATACAAAAAAAAATGTTTTACTGAGATTTTTATTTCGATGATTATTATAGATAATTCGAATTAGATAGTAATTTGGGAACAAAATATAAAGACTTATGATATCTAGATTTTTCACCTTTATTTGTGCAGCATTGTTGCTGGCTTCTTGCAACTCCAATTCTAATGAGATTGACTTAGTACCATTGGATTTAATGAAACACGGTGCGCCGTTTACCATAATGGCACCAGATAGTATTGCTGTTGAAGAGGAGGATAATTTGATTTCAAAGGATTTGGTGATCAAATACGGAAAGGAGTATGATGTCCTTCTCCAGATTCAAGATGCCATGGATGCTGATTTCAGTCGTTTGAGAAAATCTCAGGAAGATTTGGTTAGTGAGGGTAAATACTTTAGTAAAATTGTCCAATCTGACGATAAAGGATTCATTTTTGAAAATAAGGTTGATTCCACATATATAAATTATGGATTCAGATACATGGTTCTTCAGAATGATAAAGAATATATCTTTCAGTCAGGACTCTATGGGAATTATGATTTGGAAAGTGTTGAAAGGATGTATCAAGCAGTTCAACAATAAAAAAAGGCTCAGATTAATTTTCTGAGCCTTTTTTTATTGTTACGCTTTTGATGTCACTTCGTACCTTAAAAGGATTAAAATGAAAAGCAAAATTCCTGCAATCACCATGGGATTTTAGTTTAGTGTTTACATAATTTATTTCGATTCGGGTAAAGTCGCTGTCTTTTAAATTGCATATAAATGCGAAAAAAAGAAACAGGTTTCTAATAAGATTACCGATTACATAACTGAAAAATGGCGATTTTTGGTTCAAAAAAAAGCATAAGAGGTGAATCTTATGCTTTTTTTAACATAGTGAAAATCAATGCATATTACTTAGTTGCTGCAAATTTTTCGTTTACAACATCCCAATTAATTACATTAAAAAATGCATTGATATAATCAGGTCTTCTATTCTGGTAATTTAGGTAATATGCATGCTCCCATACATCAAGTCCTAAGATTGGAGTACCAGGACATTCCGCAATGTCCATAAGTGGGTTGTCCTGATTAGGTGTAGAACAAACGCAAAGACTTCCATCAGCTTTAACTGCAAGCCATGCCCATCCTGATCCGAATCTTGTAGCAGCAGCTTTTGCAAATTCAGTTTTGAAGTTTTCGAAAGAGCCGAACGCTGTATTGATAGCTTCACCAACAGCTCCTGTTGCTTCTCCACCTCCGTTAGGAGACATTACTTCCCAAAATAGACAGTGGTTGTAAAATCCACCTCCGTTATTTCTAACTCCTGCACCAGCAGAAGATACATTTGCTAAGATATCTTCAATGCTTTTTCCTTCTAAATCTGTTCCTGCGATAGCATTGTTAAGGTTGGTTGTGTAACCATTGTGGTGTTTACCATGGTGAATTTCCATAGTTCTTGCATCTACGTTTGGCTCAAGCGCATCGTATGCATACGGTAAATCAGGTAATTGAAATGCCATAATATTAAATGTGTTTAATTTCTTAAGAATCTGCTGACTGCATGTTGTCAGTCAACAATAAAAAAACATTTACAAATGTAAAAAGTTTCTTTATATCTCCACTAAAATACTACCCACATTTGAATTCCTTTTCTCTTAATTCTGTCAAAAATCTATCGCTAAAAAAATCTATTCTTCCTTAATAGATTATTCTTTTGTACTTCGGATTCAAAAGGTTAATTTTGCGTGAAATATAAAATAAAACTCAAATGGGCTTTAGACAAGAAAAAGACAGTATTGGATATATAGATGTGCCGACAGATAAATATTGGGCAGCTCAAACACAACGATCAATCATGAACTTCAAGATCGGAGGTCAAAAGATGCCAAAGGAAGTGATCGAGGGATTTGCTTACCTTAAAAAAGCAGCTGCTTTTACAAACGCCGCTTTAGGGGTGTTACCTGAGGCAAAGAGAGATTTGATTGCAAAGGTTTGTGATGAAATTTTAGAAGGAAAGTTGGATGATCAATTTCCTTTAGTTGTCTGGCAAACAGGATCGGGTACACAGTCTAATATGAATGTGAACGAAGTCGTAGCCAACAGAGGACACGTTATTAATGGAGGTGCTTTAGAAGATAGTGATAAGGTTCTTCATCCAAATGATGATGTTAATAAATCTCAATCATCCAATGATACCTTCCCAACGGCGATGCACATTGCAGCCTATAAGAAATTGGTAGAAGTGACTATTCCTGGAATGGAGAAGTTAAGAGATACCTTGGCAGCCAAGTCTGAAAAGTACATGGGTGTTGTTAAGATTGGTAGAACGCACTTTATGGATGCTACTCCTGTTACAGTGGGTCAGGAATTATCTGGTTACGTTTCACAGCTTGATCATGGAATTCGAGCAATCAAAAATACACTTGCCCATCTTTCTGAACTTGCTTTAGGAGGTACTGCAGTGGGTACTGGTTTGAATACTCCAAAAGGTTATGATACTATGGTTGCAGCTTCAATTGCTGAGTTTACTGGCTTACCTTTTGTTACAGCAGAGAATAAATTTGAGGCACTTGCAGCTCATGATGCAATCGTTGAAGCGCATGGTGCATTGAAAACAGTTGCTTGTTCATTGATGAAGATAGGTAATGATATTAGAATGTTGGCTTCAGGTCCACGTTCGGGTATTGGTGAATTAGTGATTCCTGCTAATGAGCCTGGTTCTTCGATTATGCCTGGTAAAGTAAACCCAACGCAATCAGAAGCCTTGACTATGGCAATGGCTCAGGTAGTAGGAAATGATGTGGCTATCAACGTTGGTGGCATGACTGGCCACTTTGAATTGAATGTTTTCAAGCCTGTAATGATCTATAATTTTTTGATGTCGGCTCAATTGATAGGAGATGCATGTGTCAGCTTCAATGATAACTGTATTGCCGGATTGGAACCTAATCAGGAACGCATAGATGAGCACCTAAATAACTCTCTTATGTTAGTTACTGCATTGAATACAAAAATAGGGTATGACAATGCGGCTGCGATTGCTAAGAAAGCATATAAAGAAGGAACGACATTAAGACAAGCAGCTTTAGATCTTGGATTGCTAACAAATGAGCAATTTGATGAGTGGGTTAGACCAGAGGACATGATAGGAAGCTTAAAATAATTGTATAAATTTACATTAACTCAATATAGGAGTTATTAAACCTATAGAATTAAATTATTTAAACGAATGAGCGTGATCAAATCAACTGACAAATTTGTGCACAGACACAATGGTATCAACAAAGCTGAAGATATTCAGCAAATGCTTGATACGATTGGCGTTAAAAGTCTTGATCAACTGATCGATGAAACTGTACCTGCTAATATTCGTCTCGAAAACCCACTGAATCTTCCAGAAGGTCAGTCAGAGTTTGAATATTTGCAAAAACTTAAGGAGGTAGCATCTCATAATAAAGTAAATGATAGTTACATAGGTATGGGGTACTACGGTACTATTACACCTGCTCCAATATTGAGAAATTTATTCGAAAATCCGGGCTGGTACACGCAGTATACTCCGTATCAGGCAGAGATTGCACAAGGACGTTTAGAGTCTTTATTAAATTTCCAGACTTTAGTATCTGACCTGACAGGTTTGCCAATTGCTAACGCTTCTCTTCTTGATGAGGGTACCGCTGCAGCTGAGGCGATGAGCATGTTCTATGTTCAAAAGAACAAACGTTCTAAGACCAATGAGTTCAATGAGATTTTTGTAGACTCAAATGTGTTTGATCAAACCCTAGATATTATCATGACTCGTGCAATTCCTCTTGGAATCAATGTAGTCGTTGGTGATATGGATATGTATAAGGCAAATGAGCATACCTTTGCAGTTGTTGTTCAGTATCCTGGTAAAGATGGTAAAGCGGAAATTCCTTCAGCATTTGTAAATGCTATGAGTGATAAAGACATTTTCGTTATTGCATGTGCTGACCTATTAAGCCTTACCCTTTTGAAGGAGCCAGGTTCTTGGGGTGCGAATGCTGTTGTTGGTAACACGCAGCGTTTCGGTGTGCCAATGGGATTCGGAGGACCACATGCAGCTTATTTTGCTACAGAAGAAAAATATAAGCGTGTAATTCCTGGACGTATTATCGGTGTGTCTAAAGATAAAGATGGTAACAATGCACTTCGAATGGCGCTTCAAACTCGTGAGCAGCACATTCGAAGAGAAAAAGCAACCTCAAACATTTGTACGGCTCAAGCGCTTTTAGCAAATATGGCAGCAATGTATGCTGTTTATCACGGACCTGAAGGTCTAAAAGCTATCGCAAATAGGATTCATGCAACTGCAGTATTACTTGGCGATAAACTGAAAAGTCTTGGATTTGAGCTGAACAATGAAGTTTATTTCGATACACTTTCAGTTAAGCTTGATAAATCAACACTTGAAAAAGTAAAACACATAGCTGAAGAAAAAGGAATCAACTTTTTCTATGGCAATGAAGAAATTAGAATATCAATCGATGAAACCTGTTTTGAAGACAGAATGTCAAAAGTACTTGATGTCTTTGAACAAGTAGCTAACAAATCGGTTGACAGAACCTGGGATATTGATACAGTGGATGTGATTCCAGCTGAGATGAAAAGATCTTCAGCATATTTGGAGCATCCGGTATTTAATACCTACCACACAGAGTCAGGAATCATGAGATATCTAAAGTCTTTAGAAAATAAAGACCTTTCTTTAACGCACTCTATGATTTCATTAGGTTCATGTACGATGAAGCTAAATGCCGCATCTGAAATGATTCCTGTATCCTGGCCTGAATTTTCTACAATTCACCCATTTGCGCCTAAAGATCAGGTTAAGGGTTACCATATGATGATTCAAGAGTTAAGTGATGCGTTATGTGAGATAACTGGTTTTACAGCATGTTCTTTGCAGCCTAATTCAGGTGCTCAGGGTGAGTATACTGGATTGATGGCTATCCGTCAGTATCATATAGCTAGGGGAGAGTCACATAGAAATATAGCAATCATTCCTTCATCTGCACACGGTACTAACCCAGCATCAGCAGTAATGGCTGGTATGAAGGTTGTCGTTGTTGCTTGTGATGAGCGTGGTAATATTGATGTAGAGGATCTTAAGGCTAAAGCTGATGAGCATAAGGATAATCTATCTGCTTTGATGGTTACTTATCCTTCGACACACGGTGTATTTGAAACTTCAATTCGTGAGATCTGTGATTACATTCACGAATGTGGAGGTATGGTATACATGGACGGTGCAAATATGAATGCACAGGTTGGTCTGACCAATCCGGCAATAATTGGCGCTGATGTTTGTCACTTAAACTTACACAAGACTTTTGCAATTCCTCACGGAGGTGGAGGTCCTGGTATGGGCCCAATTTGTGTAAATGATCACTTGGCACCTTTCCTTCCTAAGCATGTATTTGTTGAGACTGGAGGTGATCAGGGAACCAGTGCAGTTTCTGCTGCTCCTTTTGGTTCGGCAAGTATCCTTTTAATTTCTTATGGTTACATTAAGATGTTGGGTGCTCAAGGATTAGTGGATGCAACTAAGATCGCTATTCTGAATGCAAATTATATCAAAGCAAGACTTGAGCAAGAATATACAATTCTTTACTCAGGAGAAAATGGAAGAGCAGCGCATGAAATGATCGTTGATTTAAGACCATTCAAAGCTTTTGTAAGTGCAGAAGATGTAGCTAAGCGATTAATGGATTATGGTTTCCATGCACCTACGCTTTCATTCCCTGTTGCTGGTACAATCATGATTGAGCCTACAGAGAGTGAAGATCTTCCAGAATTGGATAGATTCTGTGATGCATTACTTCAAATTAAAGCAGAGATTGATGAGATTGCAAGAGGTGATGTAGATGCGACGGAAAATGTGTTGGCAAATGCTCCACACAGTTTAGATTTGTTGACTGCTGATGAATGGGATCTTCCATATTCTAGGTCAAAAGCAGCTTATCCGTTGGATTACATAAGAAATCAAAAATTCTGGCCTACAGTAAGGCGCGTTGACAACGCAACTGGAGACAGAAATTTAATATGTACTTGTCCACCTTTGGAATCTTACATAGAAGAATAAAATAATACTAATTGATTCGCTTGAAGGTAAATGTTCCTTCAAGCGAATACTTTATAAAAAGCAAGCATAAAAGACATGATAGTAGTTACGGGCGCAGCTGGATTTATAGGCAGTTGTCTAGTGAAAAAACTGAATGACGAGGGCCATAAGAATTTGGTGCTTGTAGATCAATTTAACCGTTCAGACAGAGCTAGGAATTTGCATAATAAAGGCTATATAGCACAAGTTGATCGAAATGAATTGTTTCAATGGCTTGATCGCTTTGGTGATGCTGTTTCTTTTGTCTACCATATCGGTGCTCGTACAGACACTACTGAAAAATCAAAGGAAATTTTTGACGACTTGAATTTGAACTATTCAAAGAAGCTTTGGTCTTTCTGTTCTGAAAGGAATATTCCATTTATGTATGCTTCAAGTGCTGCCACTTATGGTCTTGGTGAATTGGGGTATGTAGATTCGCATGACATCGTTAAAGACTTAAAGCCATTAAATCCATATGGTGATTCAAAGAATGACTTTGATAAATGGTTGTTGGATCAGGATCCAAATAAGAATTACTGGGCAGGTTTTAAGTTTTTCAATGTGTATGGACCTAATGAATTCCACAAAGGTCGTATGGCATCAGTGATCTTTCACACCTTCAATCAAATTAACAAGACTGGAGGTATGAAATTATTCCGCTCACATAAAGTGGGAATCGCAGATGGACAGCAAAAAAGAGATTTTATCTACGTAAAGGACCTTGTAGATGTTTTATACTTCTTTTTTGAAGAGAAACGAACATCAGGTATCTATAATCTTGGGACAGGTAATGCAAGGTCTTTTTATGATCTTGCAGCTCTTACTTTCCTTTCAATGGGTAAGGAAGTTGCTATCAGCTTTATGGATACCCCTGAGGATATTAGAGATACCTATCAATATTTCACGGAGGCTGATATGTCTAAGCTTAGATCGGCAGGTTATGAAAAACCTTTTACCAGTCTTGAGGACGGAGTGGCCGATTATGTAACCAGCCACTTAGCTCCAAACGATACCTGGTAATTAGTCGTTTAAGGTATAAGGGTTGAGCCCAGAATAATAGATTAGATTCCAATCTTCACCGAATTTGACATATTTGCGCTGAATAGCAAGTTTGTCTTTTTTGTGAAGAATGGTCTCTTCTATAATGAATTCGTTGATTGGTATTAGGATACGTTCAAAATCACTGAATTCAAAATCAATGGAGCGTTGGAATTTCCACTCGCTTTTCTCCCAATAGAATTTCCCTGCTTTTAAGTCTTCTTCTTTTGCGTAACTAGGTAGGCCTTCTAGTGGGAAATTGATATGACCGACCTGATAGAGACTGTCCGCATGAAATGATCTGTAGAATTGCATAAAATCTTCTGGAATCGATTTGGGTGCACTTTGGGCTTGGGGCGCTTCTTCGTTCTTTTGACAGCTGATAATACCAAGAAGAAGTATAAATAGAATTAATAAACGCATACTAAGTAGTCTTTTGTAATAATTGAATTGCTTTAAGGATAATGCTTTTTTCAGAAGATGTTTCACTTAAGTGTATAGATTTAAAAGAATTTTCTTTTAGACTATTGAAAGTAGTTGGTCCTATGGCAACTGCAGTTATGCTCTTGTTTCCTCCGTTTTCTAAAAATGCTATTACATTGAGAGGGGAGGTGAAAAGATAAATATCAGCATCAGGAATACTGATGTTGGTTTGAACGGTGTTTGAATAAACTATTATCGGCGTATATGAATATTTGGCATCCTTTACTTCCAGACTTTGACGGGAATGTTTTGCCCTGGCAAATAACACCTGCTTTTTATTCGCAAATGCGTTAAACCCTTTTTTACATAATTCTATCTCGCCATTTCCAGTGAATACAGGCCTAAAACCAAGATTGACCAATGCTTTTTGAGCAGCAGGTCCAAGACAGCATAATTCGTAATTGCCTAATTGATCCTTACCGTAAACTTCTATAAAAAACTCAACTCCTTTAGCGCTGTAAAAGAAAAGTAAGTCAGCGTGGGGAAGTGCTTGTTTATTAGCCGCTTTAAATTGAATTAGATTCCGAGCTATGAGCTGTATTTCATGCGTTTCAGCATAGAATAGAACTTTATCATCTTCTAGATCACGGCTAATAAAAACACGTTTCATACTGTTACTTGTCTGTTAGCATTGTATATATCTCCTCTGCAAGATTTACACTGGTGGATCTTGAAAGGTGTACGAATTTTACTGGAGCATCCCAAGCTGTTGCAAAAGCTGCATTTACGTGAAAATTACCATCCTGATCCTGCTCACAGTTAACACCTAAAGGCATCTGGCAACCGCCATCCATTAACTGTAGTACTTTACGTTCTACGTTGGTACATCTTGCAACGTCTGCATGATGAATTTGCTTAAGAACTCTGCGGGTCTCTGTATCAGTTTCACGCACTTGTAATGCGATAACACCCTGCGCAGGAGCTGGAACAAACTCTCTTGGATTCAGATCAATAAATTCGAAAGCTGAAAGATCAATCTTCAATCTATTGAGGCCTGCTTTTGCAAGAACTATCGCATCAAAGTTTCCTTTTTGTAGTTTCTCTAGTCGAGTAGGTACGTTTCCTCTGATGTCCTGTATGTTGAAATCAGGTCTGTAGTGTAATAGTTGTGCTTTTCTTCTTGCCGAAGAAGTTCCAACCACTGCACCTTCACCAAGCTTTAATGGTTTAGGCTGAACAGAAGATTTTTTGATGACTAAGCAGTCTCTTGGATCTTCTCTGTATGTTAATGCTGTTAAGCATAAGCCAGATGGATTAGTTGTTGGCATATCTTTCATAGAATGTACAGCAAAATCTACACGTCCATCAATTAGCGCATCTTCGATTTCTTTAGTAAAGAAACCTTTGCCTTCCATTTTTGAAAAACCTATATCCTGGATTTTATCTCCCCTTGTTTTAATAATAACAATCTCTACATCCTGTCCAACCTGTACCAGTTGGTCTTTTATGAAATTTGCCTGCCAAAGAGCCAGCTTACTTCCTCGAGTTCCAAGTTTTAGTGTCTTCACGATCTCTTCTTTAAATTTTCTGTAAATGTCTCTATATAATTGTAGTTCGACAAGTTAAACAAGAACTTTATTAGTTTTTCCGAAAAATGTCATATTATTTCTAACTTTGCGAAATGCAAATAACAGCTCAGGAATTAGCCACTCTCATTGGCGGAAAAGTTGAAGGAGATCCAACAATTATAATTCATGGACCTTCAAAAATAGAAGAAGGATTACCTGGTACGGTAAGCTTTCTTGCCAATCCAAAGTACGAGCCTTTTATATATGATTCTAAGGCTTCTGTGATATTAGTTGAAAAGGATTTTGAACCCTCAAAACCTATCTCAGCTACATTGATCAGGGTGGAGCAGGTATATGAGAAGGTTGCAATGCTTCTAAATAAGTTTGGGGACTTGCAACAAGAGGAGAAAAAAGCGGAGATTCATCCGTCAGCTGTCGTTCATGAGAGTGCTGAGGTAGATGGTTCTGTATCGCTTGGCGCAAATACAGTAGTAGAAAAATCTGTTAGGATAGGAGCTGGAACAACTGTTTATCCTCAGGTATACCTTGGGAGTAATGTTGAAGTTGGGAAAAACTGTATCATTTATCCAGGAGTGAAGATTTACAAAGACTGTAAGATTGGTGATGGATGTATATTACATAGTAATTGTGTAATCGGTAGTGATGGTTTTGGTTTTGCACCTCAAGCTGACGGTTCCTACAAGAAGATTGCTCAACTGGGTAATGTGATATTAGAAGATCAAGTAGAAATTGGTTCCAATTCAGTTATCGATCGTGCAACTATGGGTTCCACTATCATCAAGAAGGGCGTAAAGCTGGATAACCTTGTACAGATTGCTCACAATGTAGTCATCGGAGAGGATACTGTTATTGCTGCTCAAACGGGTATTGCAGGGTCCACAAAGATTGGAAAACGAGTTATGATGGGTGGACAAGTTGGAGTTGCAGGGCATATTCAGGTGGCAGATAATGTAAAGGTTCAAGCACAGGCTGGAATTAACTCAAGTGTGAAAGAAGAAGGTAAGGCCATGTTTGGTTCACCCGCTTTTGCGTACAGAGATTTCCTTAGGTCTTATGCAATCTTTAAAAAGTTGCCCGCACTAGCGGAGCGTTTACGAAATGTAGAAAAAGAAAACAATAAATAATCATACTGGCTTAGGCTTAGAAAAAATAATGTTATGAATCAACAAACCATAAAAAGCTCACTACAATTAAATGGAGTAGGTTTGCATACAGGAAAAGCAGTTGCCTTGGAATTTTTTCCAGCAGATGTGAATCACGGGATTAAGTTTAGAAGAGTTGATTTGGATGATCAACCTGTTTTAAAAGCTGATGTTGGCTTGGTAGACTCTACGAACAGAGGTACTTGTTTGAAAAGTAAGGATGCTGAAGTCCATACCGTAGAGCACTTGATGTCTGCATTGATTGCGATGGGTGTGGATAATGTAATGATAGACGTAAACGGACCTGAGATTCCAATAATGGATGGAAGTGCTAAGATGTTTATTGATGCGATAAAAGAAGTTGGTCTAGAGGAGCAAGAAGCAGAGCGTGATTATTTCGTTGTTGAAGAGCCTATATTCTTTAAAGATGATAATGGTGACACGGAGCTTATTGCTTTGCCTTATGATGGCTTTCAGGTCACTACGATGATTGATTTCAACTCAAAGGTACTTGGAACACAACATGCACAATTAAATAGTCTTGAAGAATTTGAATCAGAAATTGCTGCATGTAGAACCTTTGTTTTTCTTCATGAACTAGAAGCTCTTTTTGATCAAGGGTTAGTACAAGGAGGAGATCTAGACAATGCGGTTGTTCTGGTAGATAAAGTAATGAGTGAAAATGCACTCAACACTTTGGCTGAGAAGATTGGTAAACCAGGGATCAAAGTAGAAAGTGAAGGTGTATTGAATACGACAGATCTTTATTTTAGAAATGAACCTGCAAGACATAAACTGTTGGATGTAATTGGCGATCTTGGACTTATAGGCGCTCCTATTAAAGGAAAAATCATTACAAACAGGCCTGGGCATACAGCAAACGTACAGTTTGCTAAGGTATTGAAAAAGGCTTATTTGATGCAGAAGAAGTCTAGAAATATCCCTAAATATGATCCAAATGTAGCTCCTATTTATGATGTAAATCAAATACAGGAGTTATTACCCCATAGGTTTCCATTTTTAATGATTGACAAAATCATTGAGGTTTCAGAAAATCACGTTGTAGGGGTAAAGAATGTTACCATGAATGAGCATTTGTTCCAGGGACATTTCCCGGGGAATCCAATTTTCCCAGGAGTACTTCAGGTGGAAGCGATGGCTCAGACTGGTGGTATATTAGCACTATTACTTCAGGAAGATCAGGAAGGATGGGATACCTATTTCCTAAAAATCAATAATACCAAGTTTAAAGGCATGGTAAGACCTGGAGATACATTGGTTTTCAAACTTGAGCTAATGGCACCTATTAAGCGTGGAATTGTACAGATGTATGGTGCAGCTTATGTAGGAGGGAAGTTAGTGTCGGAAGGAGAGTTTACTGCTCAGATTGTGAAAAGGAAATAAGGTGTTTAACAAATTTTTGAATCTTAAATTTATGGATTTACGAAATATACACCCAGAGGCAAAAATTGGGAAAAACGTAACAATAGAACCTTTTGCTACTATTGAAAAGGATGTTGTTATTGGAGACAATACATGGATTGGACCAAATGCATGTATTATGAATGGTGCGCGAATAGGAAAGAATTGCCAAATACACCCTGGAGCGGTTGTTTCGGGAACTCCTCAAGATTTAAAGTTTGAAGGCGAGGAGTCTACTCTTGAAATTGGTGATAATACTATCGTTCGTGAGTTTTGTACCTTGAACAGAGGTACAAAAGCGAATGGAACAACTAAGATTGGAAGTAATTGTCTGTTGATGGCTTATGTACATATTGCTCACGATTGTGAAATAGGAGATCATTGTGTATTGGCCAATAATGCAACATTAGCAGGGCATATTATAGTTGGAAACTGGGTTACTATTGGTGGAAAGGTAGCTATTCATCAATTTGTGAAGATTGGTGATCATGTAATGATCGGTGGAGGATCCTTAGTTCGAAAAGATATCCCTCCATATGTAAAAGCTGCGCGTGAGCCATTATCTTACGTTGGTGTAAATTCAATTGGATTAAAGCGAAGAGGGTTTTCGGCTGATCAGATTCACAGAATGCAAGATATTTACAGATTGCTTTTTGTACATGGTAAGAATTATAATTCTGCGCTTGAGGTTATCAGAGAAGAAGTAGAAACTTCAGATGAGAAGGAGCGTATATTGCATTTTCTTGAACAATCTGAACGAGGTGTACTAAAAGGATTCACAGCCCGTAAATAATTTATATGACTATATCTGCGGATAAGGTTGGCAAACGGTTTCTAAATTCCTGGATATTTAGGGATATCTCTCTTGAATTAAAGAGTGGAGTAACTTATGCACTTATTGGCCATAATGGATCTGGGAAGTCTACACTATTACAGATTCTTGCAGGATATTTGAGTCCATCAGAGGGTGAAGTCATATTTGAGGATCAAGGAAGTAAAGTCAAGCGAGATGATATCCATAAGTTCTTATCCTTTTGCAGTCCGTATACTGAACTCATTGAGGAATTGACACTGGAGGAGCATCTTGATTTTCATCAAAAATTTAGACCTTTTGTTGATGATTTGGATGTAAATGCTGTGATGAAAATTATGGAATTGGATAACGAGTGGGATAAAGAAGTTCGATTCTTTTCTTCTGGAATGAAACAGCGACTGAAGTTGGCTTTGAGTATTTTGAGTCAATCTGGTTTTATCTTGTTAGATGAGCCCAGTACAAATCTTGATCAGGCAAGTACCCAGTGGTTTTTGAATTTGCTTGAAAAATATAGGGGCAATAGAATTGTTGTAATTGCTTCTAATGTTGAAGCTGATTTGCAATTATGTACAGATCGAATTTCAGTAGAACAATACAAATAAAAAAGGTCCTTCAATCGAAGGACCTTTTTTTATTGTTCTAGAAATTTATATCCAATACCTCGGACAGATTTGAAAAATTGAGGTTCCTTAGGATTTTCCTCAAAATACTTTCTGAACGAAAGGATAAAATTGTCAATTGTTCTTGTGGATGGATAAACATCATATCCCCAAACGAATTGAAGAATTTGTTGTCTGGATACAACCTCGTTTTTACGCTCGATAAGAAGCTTCAGTAACATAGCTTCTTTCTTGGTAAGCGTAATGTCTCCATTGATACCTTTTGCTTCAAAAGTGGAAAAGTTGACTTTGTTTTTTCCAAACTCATAATATTCTATATCGAGTTTTGGTGTTTTCTGACTTCTTGAAATCAACTTTTTAATTCTCAGCTGTAGTTCTTCGAGATTAAATGGTTTTGCCAAGTAATCATCCGCTCCTTTTTTAAGACCTGCGACTCTATCAGGTGGTGAGTCTTTAGCTGTAAGGAATATAATTGGAGTTTCTGTATCTGTCAATCGTATTTGCTCACAGATTTGCAATCCTGAAATTTCAGGAAGCATGATATCCAGAATAATAAGATCGAAGTGTTGTTCCTGAAAGTATTTCATGGCATCTTTCCCATTATCCGTCGTGATTACTTCGTAATCATCCATTTCAAGGTTTAGCTTGACTACTTTACGGATATTTTCTTCATCCTCAACTAATAGAATACGCATGTTTAAATTTTAGAATTCAATAATGAATTTTGTTCCTGCAGGAGTATTATCTTCTACTTCGATAGTCGCTCCGAGTACGCGAACAAATTCTTTCACAATATATAACCCCAAACCTGTACCTTTAGTTTTACGGGTATCCTCATTACCTATGCGATAGAATTTTTTAAAGACATTTACTTTATCTTTGTCTGGTATTCCAATGCCGTTATCACTAATAATAAGGCTCGTTTTTGGAGACTCTTTCAATTCAATATTGATCTCAGGTTTATTGGTATTATATTTAATACCATTTTCGATTAGATTTTTGATTATTGTATATAAGCCCTCTTTATCCGTGGAAAGCATCAGATCATCCTTCGGCATATTTAGATTGATCGTCGCATTTGGGTGGCTATTCCCTAAGGTAAGAACGCTGTGCTCTATGAGCATATTCACTGGAATATCCTCAAAGTGTGGCGTAAAGGCCTTTTCAAGTTTAGCTGATAATAACAAATCATTTACAAGGTTTTCTAGCCGGTTGGTTTCGGTAAGTGCAGAATTGAGTAAGTCTTCCTTTTTTTCCTTTGGAAGTGTTCGCTTCATAAACGTCTGCAGTATGAGCTTAATGGAGGCAAGGGGGGATTTAAGTTCATGGGTAATGGATAAGAGGAAATTTCTTTGTTGATTGGCTGCATCTACCTCTCTGTCAAAGCTTTTGTTTATTTGGAAAATACCGACGAAAAGGAGCACTATAAATACTGCCGCTTCGCCAATGATCATATTTCTTTGTTTGGTATAGTCGGATTTTAACTTGACCACATTAGCTTGCTGCATGAAAGCCTCCTGTGTGATGTCAGGATTTTGTGCATAAGCTACAATTTTAATTAATTCGACTTTAGCATTTAGTGCATCATTGTTTTTTACAATGAGCAATAAGGTCCACCAGGTTAATGCAAGAATGAGATAGAAAAACAGTCCGTAGCTTAGATATTTTATACGTCTTGATCTTTTATTTGTCATGTTACATTTTTCTACAATAATAAATCTTACGGGTAAAGATACATACAATGGGTTTCTGAAATCGGTTTAAAGGTGTACAAATATGACTTTAAGATTGAAAACATACTGAATTTGTAGGCGTTAGATTATTATTTGGAAATTTGCTGAAAGTCAAATTAATATGTTTAGAATGTTGTCAATTTGTGAAAATTTATAGGGTTAGGCAGCGGTTTAAGTTAAATATTCGTTAACAGAATAGTGTGTAAAAACATTTTAAAATTATATCTTAGCAAAGTAACCAAGCATTAAAACTCCCGTATTCCAGTATGACCATTACACATCTTGGAGGGATTTTAATGATTGTTGCGATTTATAAATTTTCAATTATTTAAAATCTGAATTAGTATGAAAAAACTTTCACTAGTTTTATCATTGGTACTATTTTCGATTGGAGCTATGATGGCACAGAGAAGCGTAAGCGGTACTGTGACTGACGCTACTGGCGAAGCTTTAATTGGAGCAAGTGTTCTAGTAAAAGGAACAACTGCAGGTACGGTTACTGATGTCGACGGACGTTACGAAGTTTCTGTACCAGATGGTAGTACTGTTTTGGTATTTAGTTACACAGGTTTCGAATCTCAAGAAGTTTCTCTTGGGGCATCGAACGTTGTAGATGTTACACTTTCTGAGGGTGTTGCCCTTACAGAGGTTGTTGTAACAGGTCTTGGTATCCGTAAGGAGAAAAAGGCCCTAGGTTATGCGGTATCCACTATTGGATCAGCAGATTTAGAGCTACGTCCGGAAGCGGATGTTGCGCGTACATTAAGAGGTAAAGTACCGGGTGTAAACATTACATCTACTTCAGGTCTTGCGGGATCAGGTACAAACATCATTATTCGTGGTTACTCTTCAATCACAGGTGATAACCAACCTCTTTTCGTTGTTGATGGTGTTCCTTTCAATTCATCGACTTCTTCAGATCAGTCTTTTGCTTCGGGTGGTGCAACTGCATCTTCTCGTTTCTTAGATCTTGATCCAAACAATATTGCAGAAGTATCTATTCTTAAAGGTCTTTCTGCGACTGTTCTTTATGGAGAAGCAGGTCGTAATGGTGTAGTTCTAGTAACTACTAAGAACGGAATGTCTGCAGACATGAACAAGAAGTTTGAAGTTACAGTTGATCAGTCTTACTATGTATCTCAGATTGCATCTCTTCCAGAAGATCAGGATCAGTATGGTAATGGATGGCAGAACTTTGCTTCAGCTGCATTCTCTAACTGGGGTGCTCCATTCGATCAGCCAAACAAAAACGGTTTGGTAGATGGTACTATCCGTCACCCTTATGACAGAGGTGCATTGAATGATGTATTCCCTGAGTATGTTGGTGCTAGATATGACTATAAAGCATATGACAACTTACAAAACTTCTTTACGAATGGTGCTATTCAGAACACTTCTGTAGGTATCACTTCAAGAGTAGGAAAAGGAACTTCAATTAATGCTAATTACGGTTTCAATTCTGACCGTGCATTCGTTGAGACTTCTAACTTTAAGAAGCACAACCTTGGTTTAGGTGTTAACACTGAGCTAGCGAATGGTATCAAGATGACTACATCTTTGAACTTCGTAAGTTCTGATCGTAACGCTCCACCAGCATCTCCTATTTATTCTTCAAACCCTATTTCTGGTGTATCATTGTTCTCAAATGTACTTTATACTCCAAGATCTGTAGGTCTATTTGAATTAGAGTACGAGAATCCTGTAGATAAGAGTTCAATCTTCTACAGAGGTGGTAACGATATTCAGCACCCACTTTGGACATTGAGAAACTCAAACAACAATGAGAAGATCAATCGTTTCTTTGGTAATACTCAGCTTTCTTATGCAAT